>CALATR010000183.1 GCA_937891875.1 uncultured Pseudomonadota bacterium
CCGCGATCCCCGCGAGCCCGACCCCGACCGCGAGCCCTCCCCCCCGACCCCCTCCCCCCCCCCATCTCTCCCCCCAGACCCGCCGGCCGGGCGCGCCTCCGCCTCCCGATCTGCCCCCGATCGAGGTCCACATCGGTGCGATCCGGATCCACTGGGCCGACGCACCCGCGGTCCGGGAGCCCCCGCGCATGGCGTCCCTGCCGTCGCCGTTGCCCCGCTACCTCGGCCTGGAGGACTGAATGTCGGGATTCCTCGCCCTCGCTGGACTGACGTCCGCCATGCAGCACGTGCTGGCACCGGCCGCCGCCACCGTGCCCGGCGCGGTCGTCACGACCCTGAGGCCGGACCGGCTGGACCAGAACAACCTGAAGCGGGGGATCAACCTGTTCTTGTACAGCGTCGCGCCCAATCCGGATCTGCGGGGGGAAGACCTGCCGACCCGCCGGGCGGACGGCTCCTTCCGCGCGGTGCCGACGCTCGCGCTGGACGTGCACTACCTGCTGTCCGCCTACGGGGACGACGCTGCGCTCGAGCCCCAGCGCCTGCTCGGCGCGGCGCTCGCCCGGGTGCATGCGTTCCCCGTGCTGCACCCGCACCTGGTCCGGGCGGCGCTGGATGCGGCGGACCCCGCCATTGGCGCGAGCACGCTCGATCAGCAGCGTCCCCCGGTGATGATGGAGCTCGAAGGCCTGGATCCGGAGGCGCTCGTCCGGATGTGGCAGGTGTTCTACCAGGTGCCGTACCAGCTCTCGGTGGCCCTGCGCTGCGTGGCGGTGCGGGTGCCAGCCGATGTCGAGACCACCGAGATCCCGCCGCCGAAGCGGGTGGGCTTGGATCCACGCCGGCTCGGGGGTGGCTCGTGAGCGCCTGGGCCCACCAGAGCGTGCGTCGCCTCGAGGCCGCGCTGGCGCGGGTGCGCGCCCTGCTGGCCGAGGGACCGGACGCGCCGGTCGACGACCCCGCCGCCGACGCGCCCAACGCCCTGGATGCCCTGTGTGCGCGGCTGGGCCTCAGCGCCTTCGAGCGCGACGTGCTGGTGCTCGCCGCAGGGTGGGAGGTCGACGGGCAGACCCACCGCGCCATCGAGGCCTGCGACGCCAGTGGTCGCGGGATCATGACGTTCGGGCTCGCACTTCGCATGATTCCCGGGTCGCACTGGGACGCGCTGTCCCCCGACGCCCCGCTCCGTCGGCACGGCCTCGTCGACGTCGCCGAGGGCGGCCTCTCCAGCGCCCGCCTGCGCTGCCCGGAGCGGGTCGCGCTCTACCTGGTGGGCGTGCGTGCCACCCCGACCGGCGCCTGGGATCTGCAGCCCGACCCCCCGCCGCCGGGTCCGCTTGCCCCCTCCCATGACGCCGTCGCGGACCACATCCTCTCGACCCTGCTGGCGGCCGAGGGCGCGGTGGACCGGGTGGTGCTGCATGGCTCGGATCGCGACGTGCAGCGCGCCATCGTGCACCGGCTGGCCCGCTCCCTGTCCTCGCCGGTGGTGCGGCTCGGTCTCGCTCGGCTGGGAGCGTGGTCGAGCAAGGCCGACGACTTCCTCCGGGTCTGGCGCCGCGAGGTCGCCCTGGACGCGTCCGTGCTGGTCATCGACGCGCACGATCCACCACCCGACGTGCGGCTCGAGAGCCACCGCGACCTGATCGACGCGCTGGATGGGCTCGTGGTGGTGCTCGCCCCGGACCAGCAGCGCCTCGGGCGCACCGGGGTGGTGGTCGAGGTCCAGCGTGCCAGCCGCGCCGAGCAGGTGGCCGCCTGGGCCGAGGGCCTGGTCGAGGTGGGAGACCGGGTGGGGGCGCCGGGCTGGGCCGCCGAGGTCGCCGAGGAGCTCACGACCCACTTCGTCGCGGGTGGGGCCGTGGTGGCCGGGGTCCGCGCCCAGGCCCTCGCCAGCCTCGGCGACGCGGTCGACGCCGATCGCGCGCGCCAGGCGGTCTGGGAGGCGGCGCGCCAGCAGACGAGGCCTCGCATGGAGGGACTCGCTCGGCGGATCCCGACCCGGGCCAGCTGGGACGATCTGATCGTGCCTGACGTCGTCACCGAGCGTCTGAGGGAGGTGGTCGGACACGTGGTGCACCGCGACCTCGTGCACGAGACCTGGGGATTCTCCGCCGGCAGCGGGCGGGGGCGGGGCACCAGCGTCCTGCTCGCCGGGCCGAGCGGCACCGGCAAGACCCTGGCCGCCGAGGTCATGGCCCACGCCATGGGTCTGGACCTGTGCCGGGTCGACCTGTCGTCGGTGGTCAGCAAGTACATCGGCGAGACCGAGAGCAACCTCGCCGCGGTCTTCGATGCCGCCGAGCAGGGCGGAGTCGTGCTGCTCTTCGACGAGGCCGACGCCCTGTTCGGCAAGCGCAGCCAGGTTAAGGACGCCCACGACCGCCACGCCAACGTCGAGG
>CALATR010000184.1 GCA_937891875.1 uncultured Pseudomonadota bacterium
CCCGCGCCGACCTCCCCACGCCGAGCCTGCCCGCACGCTGCCAGGCCGAGGGCGTGCCCGCCGGCCAGCCCATCCCGGTCGGTGATCGGCTGGAGCTCCTGCGGGTCGACCTCTCGGACACCCGCACGTCGGGCCCTGACGACCCCGTCATCGTCGACCTGACCTGGCGCGCCAGCGGCCGCCTGCCCCCGGGCGACCTGCAGTGGTACGCCGCCGGGGTCAAGGGCACCTGGCGCGCGACCACCGTGCCATGCGACGGCATGTGGGGCTTCGAACGCTTCGAGCCCGGGACCGTCGTGCACGACCGCGTGCTGCTGTTCCCCCCGGACGGCCTGGAGCCGGGGCAGGGGACCCTGCAGCTGGGCGTGAAGCTGGGCGATGAACGCCCGGAGTTCTCCGGCGAGCGCTTCCTCGACGTGGGGACGATCGAGGTCGAGTAGCGTGGCGCCTGGGGCCCGTGCGCTAGCCCAGCTGGGCGACCGCCTCGTCGATGCGCCGGGCTACGTCGGGATCTTCGCCCCGGTCGACGGTCTGGGCTGCCCGGCCGAGCCAGTGGCGGGCGTCCGCGTGGTCGCCGCGCTCGAGGGCGAGCTGGCCGAGGACCCAGGCCGCGTGGGTGCGGGTCCGCGAGCCCACCTCGTCGTCGTCGGGCAGGCCGGCGAGCAGGGCGGCGCCGTCCTCGCCCCGCTGGACCCGGGACAGTCCGAGCACGAGCAGGGCCTCGCCGCGGCGCTCGGCGGACGCGAAGGTGGCGTCTGCCACCCGCTCCATGAGCAGGTGGGCCCGGCTCGACCAGCCGACCTCGGCGGCCTCCTCGGCCATCGCCCACAGGACCTCGCCCTCGCCGACGTCGTCCTTGGCGCCCGCCGCCTCGAACGCCCGGCTCGCGAGCTCGACCGCCCGGCTGATCGGATCCTCGTCCCAGCCGCCCTGGAGGGTCGCGAGCTCGATCAGGCCGAGGCCTATCCACGCCGGGTGGCGTGCGAGGCGGTCGAGCGGGTGGTCGGTCGGCGGCTGGAGCAGGGCATCGCCGGCGCCGGCCAGCAGCGGCTCCCAGTCGGCGCGCTCGGGCACGAGCTCGGGGAGCAGGCGCAGCACGGACGCCCGCACCCGGGCCACGCCGGGAACCGCGGCGAGCTCGTCGAGGAGCGCATCCTTGTGCATGCGGGCAAAGTGGAGGATCGCCCGGGGATCTACGTCGTCGCCCAGCGCGGGGACGAGCTCGAGGAAGGTGGCGCGATCTTCGGGAGACAGGGGCACGGCAGCTCCGGGCGGCGGTCCGCGGGGGCGGGCTAATACACCGCCTGGTAGCCCTTCGCTTGCAGCGCAAACGCACGGCTCCAGGTGTGCAAGCGCGTGGTCGCCTCGCCGTCCGGGGTCACCAGCGGCTTGCCCGCGTGGGTCCACGCCAATGCGCTGCCCTTGAAGTTGGCGACGTCGTAGCCGCGCTCGGCCCAGGTCTCGGTCGTGGTGTGGGAGCGCACGCCCAGGGTGCAGTAGAACACCACCTTCTTGCCTGCGAATGCCTTGGGGTCCGCCTCGAATGCCTGCAGGGGGACCGCGCCGGGGAGCATCGACACCTGCCGCTCCTCCTCCGGGCGCACGTCGACCAGCACCATGTCTTCGTCGAGCTGCTCGACGGTCACCGTCGGCACGCGCTCCCGGCCCGCGACCATGGAGTCGTACAGGGCGTCCACGGACGCGGCGGTGGGAGGCGCGGCCAGGGCGGTGGTCGCGACCATGACAAGGGCGACGATGCCGCCGAGCAGGGCCGAGAGGCGTCGGGTCATGGCCACCACGTACCGCAACCCGCGCGGCAACGTCCACTTGTGCTTCCACTTCGTCAGGTTCGGGTTACCAGCCGCCGACATGTCGATCCTGTCAGCCGAGCTCGTCGATCGCGCGCGGACCCTCGGAGGGAAGGGGCCGCTGCCCCCCTGGCCAGGCGTCCTCGTCGACGGGGATGTGGGTGGCTTGGAAGAGCGCATCGAAGCTGCCGTCTCCTGCATGCGGGGCGCGCGTGAGGCGGTCGCCGCGGCGTGGAACCAGGCCCCGGGTCACGGGCTGGTGGGCCTTGGACGCCTCTGGGCGCTCGGCGTTGCAGCCGCGGACGGCTGGGACCTGGGCATGGTCGGACCGCGCACGCTGACCATCCGGCGGGACGGCAAGCGGGCGGTGCTCCTGCCCATCAGCGTGCCCGCCCCGCGCCCCCCGGACGCCGGCCTGGCGGAGCTCCGCCGCCGCCTGCGCGGGGTGTTCGAGCGTCGCCCCTGGAGCCTCGTCGTGCGCCGTCCCCTCCCGGACGAGTTCGACATCGACCGCCTCGTGGAGCCCGTGCGCATGTGGCTCGCCGCGCTCGAGCGGGGTCGCTGGGACGGGGACTACGCCATCTACGAGGACGGGGGCGTCTCCCTGGAGCTTCGGGTCTTCCAGGCGGACGCCCGCCTCGGCGACCTCGACGACTCCGATCCGGACGCGACCCTCGAGTCCCTGCCCGCGGACCTGGACCTTTCCGCAGACGCCGAGCCCCGCCCCGAGCGCAACGGGCTCGTGATGGTGCTGCCCCGGCTGGACGGGGACCTGCTCGCCAGCGACGTCACGGAGCGGATCATCGCCGCGGTCCAGGCCGCCGACGCCCCGGACAACCTGCCGCTCATCCCGGTGCTCGTGCGCGGTGCCCCCTGGCGCATGCCTCGCCGCCGCCGGCTGGAGCTGCTCTACGGCAAGCTCCTCGAGAGCCACACCGGCCCCGACGGCGCCACCCAGGTCGCCTTCCGCCGTCCTGCCGGAGCGCTCTTCGGTCGCCCCGAGCTCGACAACGTGTCGGCCGTGTGGTGGCTCGGCGCGGACGGGTCCGATGCCCTGTCGCCGCGGGGTCATGCGGACGAGAACCCCTGGGGCCGTTTTCCCGGCGAAGGACCTCGGTTCTCCGGTACTCGGCTCTCGGTGCTGGCCACGGGTCCGGAGGACGACGGCTCGCCGGCCTCGCTGTCCTGGCTCAACGGCGGCATCATTCGCCGCTAGGCTGTGCGCGGAAGAGATGGAGGAGTGATGCGGAGCCCCCGAATCCCAGCGCTGGGTGTGCTCCTGGTCTTGCTGACGGCGTGCTCGCTGTCGGACGAGAAGTTCCAGGAGGACTACCCCGACCAGGTCTGCACCTACTACCAGTCGTGCGACCCGCCGTACTTCCCCGACCAGGCCAACTGCGTCGACGAGCAGCAGCAGGACCTCCCCGAGGTCGACACCTGCACCTTCGACAAGGACACCGCCAAGGCCTGCCTCGACGCCCTGTCCGGCCTGCAGTGCGACGGCGCCGCGCGCAACTTCCCGACCTCCTGCGCCATCGACGCGGTCTACGATTGCAGCGGCGGCGGGTCGACGGACGACACCGATGGCTGAGCGCCGGCCGCCCCGAGGAGTGACCATGCCCCCCCGCCAACGTCTCCTGCTCGTCGGAGCCGCTGCCCTGCTCGCGCTGACCGCGTGCAAGGTCAAGGAAGACCGCCTCGTCAGCGAGCTCACGACCGGCGACTGCGCCTACGCGCTCGCCTGCTGGGACGAGAGCGTGCTGACCCAGTACGGCTGGACCGACCAGGAGACCTGTGAGGCCGACCACGGCCCGGTCGTCGCGAGACTGCCGGTGGACTGCGCGGTCTACGACCCCAAGAAGGCCCGCGAGTGCATCAAGGCGCTGGACGAGCGGCAGTGCGGCGAGTCCGACGATCCGACCGACCTCGGGCGTCCCGCGGCCTGCGAAGAGGTGTTCGCGTCCTGTGAAGGCGGGGACACCGAGGACACGGACAGTGTAGAAACGGACGACACGGACGCGTGAGGCGCGCTCGCGTGTCCACCAACAGCTCGGGCCGGCCAGCGGCCGGTCACCCGGAGCGCGGTCACCCCGCCCGATGGTCACACGGCCCCAGGGCGACTCGTAGGAGAGCAGGCATGCTGCGTCCCCCCCACAGCCTCATCCCCAGCCTCGTCCTCGCGGCGGCGACCCTCGCCGCACCGCTGGTCGCGCACGCCGGCACCCCCCGGGCCTCCTCGGAGCTCCGCGACTCGGACGGCAACCGCCACCGCGCGACCGACGCGTTCGACGGCCTGCTCCAGACGGGCTGGGCCGAGGGTGAGGATGGCACGGGCGACGGCTCCTGGATCGAGCTGCCGTTCGACCGCCCGGTCGAGGTCAAGACCATCAGCATCTGGCCGGGCAACCTCTCCAACGGCCGTCGCTCCCTGTCCGAGTACAGCCGTCCGCGCACGGTCACCGTGACCCTGTTCACGACCGACCGCGAGGAGATCACGAAGGAGGTCCGGCTGCAGGACGGCGGCATGGAGCGCGTCGGCCCGCAGCGCGTCGACATCGACATCGAGGGCAAGGCGACGAAGCTCCGCGTGTCCATCGACGAGACCTACGAAGGCGGCGTCTTCACCGACACCTTCATCTCCGAGATCGCCGTCAACTTCGACGAGGGCGCCACCCCCGCGGTGGTCGAGCGCCTGCAGGAGTACGTGGACAGCGACGCGGGCAAGAAGGCCCAGGAGAAGAGCCGCGACGCGGTGGTGGAGCTGTTCAAGAAGATCCGCGCCGAGCAGTTCGGCGATCGGGACAGCCTGCACGAGCTCATGGACCGCGCCGGCGACGGCCCGCCCCACCTGCGTCGCCAGCTCACCCGCGTGCCGTACGGCTTCCGGGTCCAGGCCCTGCCGCCCGATCCCGACGCCATGGAGGCCCTGCGCAAGCTCAAGGACGCCAACGCGATCCCGGCGTTCGAGATGGCGGCCCTGCGCAGCTCGGGCAAAGAGCAGCAGCTCTACACGCTCCAGGTCGAGTACTTCTACGCCCTGCAGGAGCTGATCGGCGGCGGTGACCGCAACATCCCGATCTGGGGTCAGGAGGGCTGGGAGGACGGCGCACTGCGCAGCTTCGGCGAGCCCATCAACCTCGAGGCGGACCAGTACGGCGACCTCTACATCGCCGATGTCGGCAACCACCGCATCCAGCGCTTCACCAGCCAGGGCCGCCATGACCGCATCTGGGGCGCGCCCGAGGCGGACATCGCCAACGTGTGGTTCAACACGACCCGCCCGTACTACGTCGCCGGCCGCGCGCCGGGCGAGGAGCCGGGCCAGTTCATCAACCCCGTCAGCATCGACCTCATCCCCGGCAAGGACGCCGACGAGATGATCGTGCTGGACGCCAAGGGGCGGGTGCAGCTCTTCGACGAGGAGGGCAAGCCCACCATCGGCTGGACCGTCCGCAGCAACGACGACATCTCCCCCGGCGTCGGCGGCGAGGGCTACATCCGCTACGCCAAGGGGAAGATCATCGTCGTCTGGGGCAACGAGATCTTCGTCTACGGCAGGGACAGCGAAGAGCTCAACATGTGGAAGACCCAGGACGGCGTGCCCAACGGCGTCGAGGTCCTCAAGAACGGCAAGCTGCTGATGATCTTCGGCGACGAGGCCATCCAGTACAGCGTCGACGGCTTCCGCCACGGCACCCTCATCGAGGTCGACGACCTCGGGCCGGGGATCGAGAACTGGGACATCACCCTGGACGAGAAGAAGAAGCTCTGGGTGATCACCGACACCGGCATCCTGGCCAAGTACAAGAAGCCCGGAAAGCTGGATTACACCCTCAATGTCTCCGAGGTCGACCTCATCCTCCCGCGCCTCGCGGTGTCCGACTCCCTCGCCTACATCGTCGAGCGGGACCGGGTGCTCAAGATCGACGCCCTCGAGCTGAAGAAGAAGCTCGATCTGGCGGAGGAGGAGGCCGCGGAGGCCGCAGCTACGGAAGAAGGAGCGCAGTGATCGGACGGCTTGGCAACACGCTCGCAGGGGGTCTGCTGGCCCTGGGTCTCCTCGGTCTGCCCGGTTGTACCGGCACGAGCGCACCTCCCGAGCCCGTGTGCGCCGCCGTCCCCGAGGTGACGTGGGCCCTGCCCACCGAGCACCGCACGCCCCTTCCGATCCCGCCCGACCAGACCGCCATCGACGCGGCCATGGCGCTCAAGACCCTGGTGCGGGATCGCGCGACCGACCCGGGCAACCCCTGGGCGATCTCCCACGCCCTGCTCGCCATCGGCCCCGAGACCGAGCTTGCAAACGGCAAGAAGGCCGTGGACTGGCTCTTCGAGGAGTACGCCGAGACCTTCGAGGTCTGTGGCGAGACCCTCATCCGCTTTCCCCGCAAGCGCGGCGACATCCGCATCGAGCCGCACACCGACCTGATCCTCAAGGCGCTGACCGAGAACGGCATCCCGCCCGAGCGCAAGGTGACCGTGCAGGGCAAGCAGCTCACGGTCGGCCACCTGTACCGGGGCAGCCTGCACCGGGCCTGGGTCGACGCGTCGAGCAAGCCGGCCGCGGGTGCGCCGGAGAAGGACGTCACCTGGGACACGGTGCCGTTCGGTCCGCCGTCGGACGGGTCTGGGACCACGACCCAGAACTGGAACGACGCGCCGTGGGCCCTGCAGGCGCTCTCCGCCTACGCCCCTGACGACCTCGCCTGGACCGCGGACGGCGGCCACGAGATGACCATGGACCGGTTCACCCACGCGACGGTGGACCGGATCGACGCCGAGACCCAGGCCCTGCAGATCGCGATGCGCTCGGGGTCGACGTTCGACAAGGTCCAGGCCAGCAAGGATGGCGGCCTGGTCAGCATGACCTGCGGCGGCGCCCACATGCTGCAGGGCACGGCCCACGCGCTGGGTCGCGGCTTTGGAGAGTCCGGGGACAAGGCCCGCTTCCAGGCTCAGGTCGACATCCTGTTCTGGCGCTACCAGTCGGAGCTCGACACCTACACCGAGATGCTCCAGACCCAGCCGCGCTACCGCACGCTGATCATGATGCAGCGGCTGAAGTTCCTGGGGCACTTCCTGGAGACGACCCACAAGCTGGTCATCCTGGGACAGCTGCAGCCAGACGCGGAGCAGGAGCGCATCATGCGCGACGCCTCCATCCAGCTCATCGCCACGGTCGCCGTGCTCCAGCAGACGGGCATCCTGGCGAACATCCACAAGCTGGTCGAGCCGGACACCCCCGAGGTCTACCCCGGGGTGATCACGAACGAGCAGCTGTACCTGGACTACCTGGGCGATAGCGCCCACGGGTACCGGGGGCTGGATCTGGCGCTCGGGCACGGGATCTACCTGTACTGACGGGCGGTCGCGTTGCCGCGGGCAGGGGAGTGGAGAGGCGGTCTCTGGTCCCTGGTCTCCAGGGCCTGCTTCGAGCGGGTGATGCAGGCGTGCTCCGCCGCGGCTCCGGAGCCGGCTGTCCGATTCGCCGCAATCGTGGTCGGGCGAGCACGCCGAGGCTGGTCTCGCCGCTGGTGCCGATGCGAACCGCCGACGGTATTGGCCGAGTGCACCCGCTCGCAGAGGGCCCCA
>CALATR010000185.1 GCA_937891875.1 uncultured Pseudomonadota bacterium
CTGATATTTCGTTTAGAATACCAGACGACATGATATCAGTTTCACTAGGTTCTTCTGTTGTTTTTACAAGTTCTCTAGTCTTGTATCTATGACCTTCACCACAAGTTACACTACATTCACTAGGCTCGCTCCACGGCGACCACTCGCTGCTCTCGCCCTCGCTGTCCCTGGCGCGCGCGCGACAGGTCCACTCGCCCCCGCGCGCCGTGCCCAGGCGGCTGACGTTCGCGGTGCCGTCCAGGGAGCTCACCCGGTCGCCCGGCGTGCCGTCCACCGCGAACTCGATCACGTAGTTGACGTCGTCCCCATCCGGATCGAGGACCGGGTCCACGGTGCAGGTCAGGGGGGACGGCACCCACGCCTCGTCCGCCGTCAGGGTCGGGGCCGCCGGCACGGGAGGCACGCCGTTGCCTGCGGTCACGGTGTCCACGGCGTACGCCTCGCCCACCGACTCGCCATCGTCGGGGGTGAGGGTCAGGCCGATCACCGAGCCCCGCGGATGGAGGGGCGGCAAAGAGCTCTCCGAGCCTGCCGCGGCGCCGTCCACCGTCCAGGCGTAGCGCAGGATCACCGGGTCGTCGTCGGGGTCACGGGTGAACGCCTCCACGCCCAGTGTCTCGGTCGAACGCGGCGCTTCGGGCTCGATGGTCGCGCTGATCACGATCGGCGGGGAGTTCACCACCGTGACCGGCTGGCTGCTGACGGGATCGCCCTCGCCGTCCTCGTCCGCCGGCACGACCGTGGCCACCACCTGATCGCCCTTCACGAAGGCGCTGGCCGACAGGGTGTCCCCGTCCTCGTCGACGGCGTTTCCGTTCACCGTCCACGCCCAGGTCAGGCTCACCGGGTCACCGTCGGGATCGGACACGCCGGTGGCGGTGGCGGTCAGGGGCTCATCCGTCCGCGGCGAGGCGGGGTCGATGGTCACCGCACCCACGGTGGGCACGCCATTGCCGCAGGCGGTGAGTGCGAGCACGGCCAGGAAGCTCGAGCGCATGGATCCTCCATCCTCCGCGTAGCCCGGAGGACATGGGATCACCCTGCAGCACGCTCCGTCGACTGTCGATCGCTCGCCTGTTGCGCTCGAACCAGCGCGTCTTCCAGCTGGGCAGGGTCGATCGGCTTCACCAGGAAGCCCGTCATGCCGGCCGCCCGGGCCTGGTCGCGGTCTTCGGGCAGCGCGCTGGCGGTCAGGGCGACGATCGGACCGGCGAATCCCCGCTGGCGCAGGGCGCGGGTCGCGGCCAGCCCATCGAGGTTGGGCATGTGCACGTCCATGAGCACCACGTCCGGCTCCTCCTCGGCGACGGCGGCCAGGGCGAGCTCGCCGTCGGCGACGATGCGAACCACCGCGCCACGCTGGTCGAGCATCCGCCGGACGACCAGCTGGTTCACCGCATTGTCTTCGGCGACGAGCACGCGCAGGCCCGGACGCAGATCGCCCTTGGTTGCATGGCGGACGTCGTGGGTCGGCGGCGGGCAGCGCGGGAGCGGTACGGACACGCGGAAGGTCGACCCCTCACCGACCACGCTGGTCACGGTGATGTCTCCGTGCATCAGGTGGACGAGCCGCTGCGTGATGGCGAGCCCGAGGCCGCTCCCGCCGAAGCGGCGCGTCGTCGAGTCGTCCGCCTGGACAAAGGCTTCGAACAGGGTGGGAAGGACGTCGTCCGGGATGCCGATCCCGGTGTCGCTGACGAAGATCGCCACCGCGTCGTCCGACCGTTCTACGACGACCTCGACGGCGCCCTCCTCGGTGAACTTCAGCGCGTTCCCCACGAGGTTCAGCACGACCTGGCGCAGGCGCGCGGGGTCGCCGAGCCCCCAGCCGACGTCGCTGTCCGCACGTACACGAAGCGTCACCCCGGTCGAGGCCCGCTGTTCCAGCAGCGCGACCACGTCCTGGGCGACGACCCCGGCGTGCACCGGTGCCCGCTCGAGCTGCATGCGTCCGGACTCGACCCGGGAGATGTCGAGGAGGTCGTTCAGCAGCGCGACCAGGGAGCGCCCCGACTCACGCACCGTGCGCAGGGTCTCCTGCTGGTCGGGCTCGAGCCGGCCCTCGGCCAGCATCGTCTCCACCAGCCCCAGCACGCCGTTCATGGGCGTGCGCAGCTCATGGCTCATGTTGGCCAGGAACGCCGACTTGGCCTGGCTTGCCGCCTCCGCACGCTCCCGCGCCTCCACCGCCTCCGCGTTGCGCTTGCGCTCCATGCTCTCGAAGAACGCGATGGTGCCGACCGCGTAGCCGAGCAGCACCAGGAGGCTGACGACGACCAGCAGCTCCTGGTCAACGAAGCTGAAGCCGGTGTGGTCGAGCAGGTCGAGCCAGTCCACGAAGCCCAGGGTGACGAAGCCGAGGCCGGCCACCGCGGTCCAGACCAGCCCCGCGCGGGTCGACACCAGCACGAACGCCAGCATGGGCAGGATGACGAGGGTCGAGGCGACCGGA
>CALATR010000186.1 GCA_937891875.1 uncultured Pseudomonadota bacterium
GCGGCGGCGGGGGCGCTCGATGGGGCGGAGCAGCCGCCACAGCCGTTGCTGGTGTCATTCTCGCCGTTCACCGGCTCGCAGATCTCGGGGCCGACCGCGACCTCACCGGCGAGGTTCACCTGGCGCGGCGTGACGCAGACCTCCTCGGGCAGGTCGTCGTAGGCCACGGGCCGGCCGGCGACGAAGAACAGCTCCCCGCGGTGGACGTCGGAGTGCGTGGTGTTCGACGCGGCGTAGAAGTCGCCTGAGACCTTCTCTTCCAGCAGGATGAGCACGTCGTCGGTGCGGGTCAGGCTGGGCCCGTCCATCACCGGGCTGAAGCTGAAGTGGTGACGTCCAGCGTCGCGGTAGTGGTCGAACTGCAGGCTGTTGATCGCGGGGGCTGCGACCTCGTCGGCGAGCCGGTCCTCGACCTCGAACGTCCAGACGTCCTCCTGCAGCACCTGGCCCCCGTCCACCCACCGTCGGGTGACCGTGTAGGTGACGCCCGGCTCGAGCTCCATGTCGTGCTGGGAGAACATCTCGGCGAGTGGCTCGTCCACGCGCAGGATGACCGCCTCGTCCGGATCGGTGACCTCGATCTCGAACTCGCTGGAGATGCCGCAGTCCCAGGCGGTGTCGGACAGGATCGTGAGCTTGGCGTTCCGAGGGGCCAGCTCGTCCTGGCCGGGGATGACCGACGGGAACGGCTCCGAGCAAGCCACGTCCGCATGGGCGGCGGGTCCGGCCAGCAAGGTCAGGATCAGGGGGGAGATCATCGGCATCCTCTGGCGTCCGTGCCACGCGATGCGCCCTTGTACTGTGTCCTGCAGGCACCGACCCTTCAACCCGGATCCGAACTCAGCGCGTGGCGCTCCAGCCGCCCCAGCCGGTCAGGTCGCCCTCGAGCAGGACCTCGGGCTCGCCGCCGGCGACGGGGACGCGCACGACCTCGTGGCCGTCGCGCAGGGCGTAGACGTAGCGCTCGCTCTGGCCCCACAGCGGCCAGCCGTAGCGGGAGCCGTCCGCGGCCAGGACCCGCGCGGCGACGGGACCATCGACCAGCACCAGTGGCCAGCCGTCCCAGCGATCGCTGCCCCGGGCGGGAGCTGTGGCCACGGCGACCCGTCCCGCGGCGGACAGGCCGACCTCGCGGGGGGTGAGGTCGCAGGGCCAGTCGTCGGCGAGCGCGTCGCAGGCATCGCCGAAGTGGTGGAACACCGACCAGTGCTCGTCCACCCGCCGGTTGAGCCCGACCATCAGGATGCCGTCCGAGGTGGCCGCGGCCAGGGTGCCGTCGTTCACGTCACGCCAGCCGCCGCGGCTCTCGCGCACGGTCTGCCAGACCTCGCCGCTGTTGCGGTCGAGGACGGTGACCGGACCGATGTCGCTGCTCGTGCTCGCGACCATGGTCACCCAGCTCCCCGAGGGGTCGATCCGCGGATGCCACAGGGTCGACCTGGGTTGTCGCAGGCCATCGAAGTCCAGGGGCAGCCCGCGGGCGCTGTGCAGCCGCAGGGAGGAGCCGTCGCCGAACTGGGCCCAGGCGATCTCGCCGTCGACGTCCAGCGTCGGGTGGTGGCAGTCGCTCGGCAGGGCCAGGTCCTCGGCCTCGCCGATGGGGCCGGCCCACAGCACCGCGTCGCCGAACGGGCGGGGACGGTCGCAGAACGCCCAGCGGGTGCCGTCGGGGCTGATGGCGACATGGCTCTTGGGCGCGACCACCGGCTGGCTGGCGACCAGGGTGAGCTCGCCGTCGAGGTCGATGTCGTAGGCCCGCGCTTCGCCGTCGATGACCAGGGCGACGCGCAGGTCGACATCTGCCGGCGGGCCATCCGGGATCTGGGGCTCCAGGCTGGTGACCGTGGCGAGCACGGGCTCGCAGGCCGTCAGCAGCAGCAACAACAGGATCGACGTTCGCACGGGGCCTCCCCGCCCCACAGTGCCCGATCCGACGGACGTCGGCGACGAACGTCGGACCATTCCGGCGGACCACCTGGCGAGGCACGGCGTTGGAGCGTGCCGTCGGCCGGCACGGGGGTTGCTGGGTGGCGGCGCAGGAAGGGGGGGACATGCAGCCCAGAGAGCAGTACGCCGCGCGGGGGCCGGACGAGGTGGGGGACGTGGAGCTGGTCGCGCTGCTCCTGGGCACCGGGAGCGGGGGACGCTCGGCGCTGGTCATCGCGGCGGACGTGCTGCACCACGTCGGCGGGCTGTCCGGCCTGGCCCACACCGAGCCCGAGGCGCTGGCCCGCAGCGTGCCGGGGATCGGCCTCGCTCGCGCCGTACGCCTGCACGCCGCGGTGGTGGCCGGTCGCCGATCCCTACGCTCGAACGCCCTGCCTGCACGGGTGACGACCCCGGAGATCGCGGCCGCCCTGGTCCAGCCCGCCTTGATGGCCCTGCCCATGGAGGAGCTGCACGCGCTCTACCTGGACCGCGCCCTGCGCCCCCTCGCCGTGCGCGCCCTCACCCGGGGGAGCGACGGCCTCACCATCGTCGATCCCCGCCAGGTGTACCGACCGGCGGTCGCGCTGGGCGCCATCCACGTCGTGCTCGCCCACAACCACCCCAGCGGCGACCCGACCCCGTCGGGCATGGACCGCGAGGTCACCCGCCGGGTGCACCGCGCGGGCCAGGTCCTGGGCATCACCCTGGTGGACCACCTGGTGGTCGCGGGCCAGGACTGGCGGTCCCTGGCGGACGAGGGCGCGATCCCGGAGGCGGGTGCGGTGCCGTGGGCTCGGGCGGCGCACACGGGTGGGGCGTGAAGTCGATGGGCGGGCGCTCGCTTCGGTGGAGGTGGTGATGCGTGGCTCGTTTCTCTACGAGCAGATGGACGTGTTCAGGGTCGCAGTCGACGTGGCCCGCAGCGTCCGCACCGTGCCGTTTCCGAGAGGTTGCACGTCCCTGCGCGACCAGGCGGTGAGGTCCAGCCAATCCGTCGTGTTGAACATCGCTGAAGGTCGTCTGCGAACCGGGCAGGCCCGCCGGAACCACTACGAGATCGCGCGGGCCAGCGCAGGGGAGGTCGCGGCGGTGTTCTTCCTCATCGACACAGCCCACGGTCCGGTCATCCAGGAGAAGTGCCGTCGAGTGTCGGTGATGCTTCGAAAGCTGGCCCCGTAGGCCGGCGTCCGTCGTCCGTCGTCCCGCGTCCGTCGTCCGGTGACCGATGACCGGTGTCCGGTGTCCGGTGTCCGGTGTCCGGTGTCCGGTGTCCGGTGTCCGGTGTCCGGTGTCCGGTGTCCGGTGTCC
>CALATR010000187.1 GCA_937891875.1 uncultured Pseudomonadota bacterium
CCCTCCGTGCGGTGGCGGGGTGCGCGCAGGTGCTGGAGCGACGCTACGCCGACCACTTCGACGACACCGGGCGAGAGCTGGTGGGCCACGTCGTGTCCGGCGCCGTGCGCATGAAGACCCTGCTCGGAGACCTGCTCACGTTCTCGCGGATCGGGACGTCGAGCAGCAAGGAGTCCGATGTCGACCTGGCCTCGCTGGCGCGGGGGGCCTGGGCGCGCCTCGTCGCAGCAGAAGAGGGCATCGACGCAGACCTGTCGATCCAGGGCAGCGGCTTCGCGCGCGGAGATGAGGCAGAGCTGCGCCTCCTTGTCGAGAACCTCCTCTCCAACGCCCTGAAGTACCGCTCCGAGCAGGCTCTCCGCGTGCGCGTCGTGCTCCGGCGCACCGAGGACCGGATCGCCATGTCGGTCCAGGACAATGGGATCGGCATTGAACCTCGCTTTCACGACCAGGTCTTCGAGGTGTTCAAGCGCCTGCACACCCGGGAGCACAGCCCGGGTACGGGAATCGGTCTCGCGCTCTGCAAGCGCGTGATCGAGCACTACGGTGGTACGATTGGTGTGGACCCGGGGTTCTCCGCCGGGACCCGCGTCGTGTTCGACCTCCCTGCGGCCACGGAGCAACGCCATGCGTAGCGCCGAGATCCTCCTCGTGGAGGACAGCCCCAGCGACCGCCTGCTCACGCTCGCCGCCCTGGCCGAAGCGAACATGGACGAGCGCGTGCACTCCGTGGACAACGGCCTGGACGCCCTGGACTTCCTGCATCGTCGCGGCCGCTACAAGGACGCGCCGGATCCGGACCTGGTGCTCCTGGACCTGAACCTGCCGCGCCTGGACGGGCGCGAGGTCCTGCGGCGGATGAAGGCCGACCCGTACCTGCGCCACATCCCGGTGGTCGTGCTGACCACGTCGTCCGCGCCCGAGGACATCCAGGGCGCGTACGGGGCCTACTGCAACAGCTACATCGAGAAGCCGGTCGACTTCGAGCGCTTCAGCGACGTCGTCGACGCCCTGCGGAGCTACTGGTTCGAGGTCTCCTCGCTCCCGGCGGGCCGCCCGAGGATGCCGGAGACCCCCACGTTCCTCGCTGCAGGGGGCATGAAGGTCCTGCTGGTGGAGGACAGCCCCAGCGACGCGCTGCTGGTCCAGGAGGCCATCCGCCAGGCGCGTCCGGACGGATCGGTCCTCGTCAGGGCGGCCTCGACCTCGGCCGAGGCGCAGAAGACGCTCGCCGAGTGGACACCGGACGTCATCCTGACCGACCTGAAGCTGCCCGATTCCAGCGGGGCCGAGAGCGTGAGCGCACTGCGGGCCGCCGCGCCCGGCCTGCCGATCCTCGTGCTCACGGGTGCGTTCGCCGAGGACAACGCCAACGACGCCTTGGATGAGGGCGCCGACGACTACCTGGTCAAGGAGGAACTGCGACCCCACTCGCTGATCCGTGCGCTCGAGTTCGCGGTCCACCGACGCCGCACCATGGACCGACTGGCCCACGCCCAGCAGCTCGAGATGGTCGCGCGACTGGCCGGAAACGTGGCGCATGACTTCAACAACCTGCTGATGGTCATCCGCAGCTGCGCGGGGGAGCTCAAGGAACAGGACGGCGCCACCGCCGAAGAGCCCATCCGCGACATCATCGAGGCGTCCACCCGCGGAGAGCGCCTGGTGCGGCAACTCCTGGCACTCGGCCGTCGAGCACCGCTGGCTCGGGTCCGACTGGATCTCACCGCCCACATCACGGCGCAGGCCGAGCTCATCCGTGGGATCGCCCGCAGCAGCGTGCAGGTGATGGTCGCGGTGCCGAGCACGCCGGTCTTCGTCGAGTTCGACCCTCGCGGGCTGGACCAGATCATCCTCAACGTCGCATCCAATGCGCTCGATGCGATGACCGAGGGCGGCAGGCTCTACATCGAGGTTCGCGCGACCGGCGACAAGGCCGAGATCGTCGTGAGTGACACCGGTCCCGGCATCCCCGCCGACATCGCGGGCCGGGTGTTCGACCCGTTCTTCACCACCAAGCCGCCCTCGGAGGGCTCCGGTCTGGGACTGTCGTCCGCGAGGGAGTTGGTCCGGCAGGGCGGGGGGTCCGTCGAGCTGAAGTCCGAGCTCGGTCGGGGGACCAGGGTCACCATCCGACTGCCCCGTGTCGAGGGCGGGGATGAGACCGACAGCCCAGACGCGACGTTCGAACTCACTCCGCGGTCGATCCTGGTCATCGAAGACGAGGCCCTGGTGCGAAGTGCCGTCGTCCGCATGCTGACCCGCGACGGCTTCGAGGTCACGGCGGTGGCGGATCTCACCTCGGCCCGACGCGCGTGGAAGACCCGACGCTTTGCGATGGTGCTGACCGACATCATCCTGCGGCAGGGAGAGCGGGGTCTCCAGGTTCCAGACCTGATGATCGAGGACGGGGTCGCGGCACCCGTGCTGTACATGAGCGGGTACCCCGGAGCCGCGGACCAGCGTCTGGTCCCGATGGAAAACTACCTTCCAAAGCCGTTCACACCGATCGAACTCAGCGCCTTCGTTCGGCGGGCGCTCCGTCAAGAAACCAGCTAGGACCGATCGACCCTGGAGCCCCTCGTGCGTGAGGTGCATCTCCTGCTTGTTGAAGACAGCCCGACCGATCGCCTGCTGGCGGAAGCCGCACTGGCCGAGACGTGGCCGGAGTGCAGGGTCCACACCGTCGACAACGGCCTCGACGCGCTGGACTTCCTGCATCAGCGCGGCGCCTTCGAGGATGCTCCGCGGCCGGACCTGGTGCTGCTGGACCTCAACCTGCCGGGGCTCGACGGGCGGAGCCTGCTCCGCCGGATGAAGGCGCACCCCACCCTGCGCGACATCCCGGTGGTGGTGCTGACGGTCTCCGGTGCGGGGGAGGACGTCGCCGCCGCCTACCGCGCGCAGGCGAGCAGCTACATCGAGAAGCCGGTCGACTTCGACGACTACCGCCGCGCGCTGATCAACCTGCGCAACTACTGGTCCGCCGTGGCGACGCTTCCGCGAGCCGAGGCGGAGCCCCTGGACACCGGTGCACCCTCGGGACCGCTCCGGGTCCTGATCCTGGCCGACGAGTCCGTCCGTCGCAGCGTCGAAGCGTGCACGGCGGCGGCGGGGGCGGACATCCGCTGCCTGGAAGGCCTGGACGACCTCCCTTCGCACCTGGACGGCCTCGAGCGCTGCGTGCTCGTGGTGGACGTCGGCGCCGAAGGTCGAGCAGCCCTGGAGCGCGTACGGCATGTCGCGCCGGATGTTCCGGTGGTGGCGGTCGTTCGCGCCGACGACCCCGATCTCGGGCGCCTGGCGGACGACTTCGTGGTCCGCCAAGCCCTGCACCCGATCACCACCGCCCGCGCGATCGAAGTGGCCATCGAGCGCCAGCGGACCCGGGCGCGCCTGTACCGCACCCAGCAGCTGGAGCTCCTGGCGCGGCTCGCGGGGAACGTGGCCCACGACTTCAACAACTTGCTCACCGTCATCCGCTCCGGCGCAGACGTGCTGCGCTCCGCCGACCTGGGCACGACCAACCACGTCATCCTGGAGTCGATCGAGGACGCCGCGAGCCGCGGGGAGGGCCTGACCCGCCAGCTGCTCGCCCTCGGCCGGCGCCGGCCGGCGGCCCCCGTCACCGTCGACACGGTCGCCTACCTGCATGACCGGACGTCGCTCATTCGACGCATCCTGCATCCCGGGGTGGAGCTGGTGTTCGACCTCGACGAAGACACCGCCAGCATCCGGATCGATCCGGCTCGCCTCGACCACGTGGTCTTCAACCTCGTCAGCAACGCGTCGGACGCCATGCCCGAGGGCGGGCGCCTGACAGTGAGCTCCCGCACCGACGGTGGCCGGGTGGCGCTCTCGTTCGCGGACACCGGCGAGGGGATCGCCCCCGACGACCTCGAGCACGTCTTCCTGCCGTTCTTCACGACCAAGCCGCTGGACGACGGATCCGGTCTGGGGCTGGCGTCGGTGCAGGACATCGTGCGGCGCGCTGGCGGCGACGTCCGGGTGGAGTCGGACCGCGGCAGAGGTGCGACGTTCACCCTCGACTTTCCCGCTGCCGGGCCCAAGCCTGTCATCGCGGGAACACCCAGGCAGGAAGCGCCCGATGGGGTGAGCGAGAACACGCCCCGCATCGTGATCGTCGAGGACGAGGCCCCACTGCTGAAGGTGCTCGCACGCATGCTCCGACAGGCTGGCTACGCCGTCAGCCCGTGCTGCGATCTCGCTGGCGCGCAGGCCGCCTGGCGGAGCCACGCGGACACGTGCCTCGTCCTGACCGACATGATGCTGGGCGCGGGCGAGAGCGGCCTGGACGTGGTCGATCGCATCCGCAACGACGGGCTCGACGTCCCCGTGCTGTTCATGAGCGGGCACCCGGTCACGACACACCGACCGGGCACGGAGCTCCACCTGTCGAAGCCGTTCACCCAGGCCCAGCTCCTGCAGCTGGTCGACCGGGTCCTCCGCGACCACGCCTGAAGGGTTCCGCATACGCAGACGGCGGGGCCAGCGGGACATGCGTCCTCGCCGACCCCGCCGTGCGGGACATGACAGATGAAGAGAGGGCCGGGCACCCCGGAGCCCCACGATGGCCGACTACCGTTGCTTCCTCTCGGACCTGGCGGGGTTCACGGGTCGCAGTCCCCGGGACCCGACCCTCACTTCATCTGTCGGATGTGGCGGAGAGAGAGGGATTCGAACCCTCGGTGGGTTGCCCCACACACGATTTCCAGTCGTGCACCTTCGGCCACTCGGTCACCTCTCCTGAAGTCTCATCACGGTCGGGCCGGCGTCAACGGTCTCCTGCTGGAGGCAGCGGGAGCGGAGAGAGAGGGATTCGAACCCTCGGTACGCACAAACGTACAGTGGATTTCGAATCCACCGCCTTCGACCACTCGGCCATCTCTCCATGAAACCGCTGCAATCCCGATCAGGGATCTCGCTGACGATCTCGCTTCGACTTCTGTCGAAGCGCACGGAAGAAGCTGCGGAGTTGCTCTGCACAGGTGTCCTTCAGGACGCCCGGCATCACGTCGAAGCGGTGGTTCAGCCTGGGGTGGTCCGACAAGTCGGCCAGCGTGCCCAGGAAGCCCCCCTTGGGGTCCGACGCGCCATACACGCAGCGTTCGATCCGCGAGAGCACCATGGCGCCGCTGCACATCGGGCAGGGCTCCAGGGTGACGTAGACGGTACAGCCTTCCAGCCGCCAGGATCCCAGGTGCCTCGCCGCTTCCCGCAGCGCGATCATCTCGGCGTGTGCCGTTGGATCCTGCTCGACCTCTCGGAGGTTGTGACCCCGTCCGATCACCTCACCATCCAGCACGACCACGGCACCCACGGGAACATCGCCCCGCGCACGAGCGGCCTCGGCTTCAGCCAGGGCCATGCGCATGAAGCCTTCGGCTTCCTCGGGTGTCAGATCGGCGGTGGAGGTACTCTTCATCGCCCGATCAAAGAACGATGGGGGTCTCCCCCCAAGTGCCCCCGGCTTCTAACGACGTCGCCGAAACCTGCCAACCAAACCCTTCGCGGCCCCCTGAAGGTCCGTCTGCTCCGAGCCGATCCATCGGCGGCGGAGCCCCTGGATCCGATGGATGCTTGCACCTGGGTTCGGGGTCGAGGATCCTCTCGCCGCGCCGAACTGTCTGCCGATGCCTCGAACGGAGACCTGATGCGACACCTGCTGCTTGCGACCTTGGTTGCCCTGTCCCTGCCCGCGTTCGCGGGGGACGCGAAGGTCCAGGCGCCGGATGGGACGGCGTTGTTCGCCCGCGAGGCTGGCCATGGCAGCCATGGAGTGCTGCTCCTGCATGACGCGGGCCGCACCAGCGCGGACTGGACCCTGTTCATCGACAAGCTGGAGGCCAAGGGCTACCGCGTCCTGGCCATGGACCTGCGCGGTCACGGAGAATCGGCGGACATCCTGACGACCGAGCCGGACTGGTCGCTGATGGACGACGACGTGCAGGCCGCCATCGCCCTGCTGCGCACCAAGGGCGCAAAGAAGATCTCGGTGGTGGGCGCGGGCCTGGGCGCGAACCTGGCGGTGGACGTCGCCAGCCGCGACCCGAAGGTCGAGACGGTGGTGCTGCTGTCGCCGGGGCTGAACATCCACGGGTACAAGCCCAGCGGCACGGTCGGCGCGTACGGCGCGCGTCCGCTGCTGCTTGCCGCCGGCAAGGATGACCGCATGGCGTCCAGCACGGTGAAGTACCTGGAGAAGCAGTCCCAGGGGCCGACCCGTGCGGTCCTGCTGTCGGGTGACGCGTCGGGCACGAACCTCCTGGACGAGAACCCGAACCTCGAGGACGGCGTGCTGTCCTGGCTCGCCGGCAACTACGGCGCCGCCGAGGGGCTGTCCGAGAACGCCACCCTGCGCACGGGCGACGTGGACCAGCAGGAGTCCCAGGGCAAGCGCTACGGCGAGTAGGCCGGCAAACGGATTACGGCGCGCCGGTGAACCTGGACCTGCCCCTGCCCCGAATCGTCGAGCGCATCGGAGCCGCCGTAGCGGACGCCGGCGGGCGCGCCTTCGTGGTCGGCGGCGGCGTGCGGGACCACCTGCTCGGCCGGGCGGTCAAGGACTGGGACGTGGAGGTGCACGGCCTGTCCCTGGACCGCCTGGAGGACCTCCTGCGCGGGGTCGGGCGGGTGAACGCGGTCGGACGCAGCTTCGGCGTCTTCAAGGTCTCGACCCGGGGAGGCCGCGAGATCGATGTGTCGATCCCCCGACGGGACAGCAAGGTGGGCCCCGGCCACCGCGGGATCTCCGTCGAGGGCGATCCGGACATGACACCCGAAGAGTCGGTTCGTCGCCGAGATCTGACCATCAACGCCATGATGGTCGACGTGGTGGACGGCGGGCTGCTGGACCCGGCGGGCGGCCTGACCGACCTGCGCGCCCGGCAGCTTCGTGCGGTCGACGACACGACCTTCCTGGAGGATCCGCTCCGTGCCCTCCGGGTGGTGCAGTTTGCCGCCCGCTTCGGGTTCTCGGTCGACCCGAGCCTGGAGGCACTGTGCGCGGCCGCCTCGGTCGATGAGCTGCCTGCAGAGCGCATCCTGGGCGAGTGGGTCAAGCTCGCCCTTCGCGGACACGCGCCCGCCCACGGCCTCGATCTGGCCCGTCGGACCGGCCTGCTGGCGCGCCTGTTCCCCGAGCGCGTCGACACGCCCTCCCTGGACGCCGCGCTCGATCGCCTGGCCACGGGGCCCGGACCGACGCTGTCGCCCGAGGGACGGCGGCTGGCGGCGTTCCTGACCACCTGGCTCGCCCACACCCCTCCCGCGGACGCCGAGGCCACCCTGGACCGCCTGGGGCTGTTCCGCTGGCTCGGCTACCCCTGCCGGGACCGGATCCTCGCCGCGCTGCCCGAGCTGACCCAGGCCACGCCCACGCCCGCCTGGCTACGCCACCTGTCGACCCGCGCCGAGCCGGAGCTGGTGCTGACGGTCCAGCACGTGCTGCGTCCGACCGACCCCGCGCCGACGGCCGCCCTCGCGCTCGCCGCCGATCTGGGCGTGCTCCACGACAAGCCGGACCCGCTGGTCCAGGGTCGTGACCTCATCGCGCTGGGGGTGCGTCCCGGGCCCGCGATGGGCGAGCAGCTGAAGTCGCTGTACGCGCGCCAGCTGGACGGCGAGCTCCACAACCGCGAAGAGGCCCTCACCGCCGCGCGGGAGAGCCTCTCCGGTTGAGTCGCGAGCCCGAGGGCCCGGGCTCCGCCCTACTCGTAGTCGGAGCGGGGGGACTCCTCGAAGTCACCGCAGTAGCAGCGCACGCCCTCGCGGTCGCAGTCCGCGCGGCTCTGCAGGCGGGCGTCCTCCTCCTCGCAGTAGGTCGCCAGCTCCGAAGAGGTCTGGTTGGCGTACACGTCGCAGAAGAGCTGCTCGATGGTGGTCGAGCCCTCCCAGGAGTACTGCTCGGCCTCGGCCCCGCCCACCGCGAGGAAGGGGCTCTCCTCGTAGTTGTGCTCGTGCCGCGGGTCGATGCTCTCACCGAGGATGAGGCACTCGCTGCTGTTGATCAGGTTGGCCTGCATGAGGGCCGTGATCTCGCCACAGCTGGCGTCGGCGAAGATGAGGCCGTAGCCCAGGCGGTTGTCGTCCGCGGGCGGGCTGAAGGTCTCGAGCACGACGGTGTAGTCGACGCCGGTCTGGGTGTTGTCCAGCGTGCAGAACTCCGGCATGGCCCGGCCGGAGTGGGCGCCGCCGTTCGGGTAGTCCGGCGAGACGATGGTGCACTCGTTGAACTCGACCGGGATCTCGTTGCCGAGGGAGTCCTGGTAGCGAACCTCGAAGCCGCCGATCTCGAAGCCGGGCGAGCCGCTGTAGTAGACGCTGACGCCGGCGTACAGGTCGATGTCGCCATCGTCCTTGAAGTTGTCCGGCCAGACGAAGCCCGCGGTCGGGGTCTGGCGAGACACGCTCTGGTGCCAGCCGACGGTCTCGGGGTCCACGAAGACGCAGACATCGCGACCGGTGCCCTTGAAGTTGAACGACATGCCGCCGATCGCAGCGCGGCCGGTGGCGCCGACCTCGCCGTACTTCACCGAGGCGCGGATCTCCTCGATGCTCGTGGCGGGGGTCGGCTCGAGCTCACCGAGGTCCAGGATCCCCGGGACGGCGCTGGTCTGGGGGAAGAGGAAGTCACCGTCGTAGTCGCAGCCGACCAGGCCGGCGGCGGCCATGACGAGGCATCCCGAGATCAGGGAGAAGCGGCTCATTCGGTCACCTCGATATTGAGGGTGATCACGGGCTCATCGGTGATGTCATCCATCTGCACGCCCACGCCCGCGACGTAGTCGCCTTCCTGGATGTACTCGCTCGGGAAGTTCAGCAGGTTGCGGTACTGCACGCCCACCTGGAAGGTGTCGTCGTACTGCGTGTCCTGGAACCCGGAGCGCTCATCGCAGGTGTTGAGGCGGCCGTCGACGAGCGACGGCGTGTCCATCCAGCCCCACACCTTCATGCCGGGGAAGAACTCGGCCTGGCGGGCGATGAACGTCGCCTCGAAGTCGCCGTCCGCGTTCTCGACGAACTGCAGGTCCTTCGCGTCGACGACCCCGTCCTCGTTCGTGTCGGAGGCGACGAGGCGGATCTCCTCGTCCGAGGTGTAGTTCAGACGCTCGAAGCAGGTCTGGCGGATGTACTCGCCAGTCTGGATGACCTCACCCTGGCTGTTCTCGACCGGATCCTCGTAGTACGTCGCGTACCAGTCCAGGATCTCGTCGTAGGAGGTGAACCGCCCGGAGGTGACCCGGCAGGCGAGGTCGGACACGCAGGGGTGCCTGATGTCGCCGACCGTGGTGCCGCCGTAGGGGTAGGCATCGCCGGACACGTCGCCGGAGAACGCCGGGCCGACCTCGGGGTGCGGGTAGGTGAAGATGTCGTCCCGGACGTCAGGGTAGAAGCCCAGGGTCACGGGCCCGATGAGCTTGACGTCGGTGATCTCCTCACCGTTGGGCATCACCCGGGTCGCAGCATCCTTCGGGACGATGACCGTTCCGACGATGTCCCCGATGACCAGGCCTTCGTTGAAGGTGCAGGCCGAGAGACCGACCAGCGCGGCCAGACCGATGAGAGTGGTTGCTCGCACGGCGGACTCCTAGAAGACGTAGCGCAGACCCAGCTGGATACGCAGCGGGTTCTGGCGGGAGGTGGTGAACAACCGGTTCTGCTGGTAGAAGCTGGCCAGGAAGTTCGACGGCGCGCGGTTGTTGAAGGCGTTGAGCAGCTGGGCGTCCAGCTTGATCTTGCCCCGGCGCACATCGAGGTCCTGGGTGAACTTCAGGCCCACGGTCCACTCCGGCGGGAAGCGGGTGTACCGGCCACGGGGACGGATGCGCATGAAGTAGCCGCCGCCGCCGTTGGTGGTGCCGTCACTCCAGTAGAAGCGCTCCAGCGGCTGGCCGCTGTAGTACTGGAACGTGAAGCCCAGGGTCTGGTTCCACGGGTCGGTGGGCAGCTGCCAGGAGCCGAACGCCTTGACCACGTGGCGGATGTCCGTCGAGACCAGCGGGCCGTAGTTGTACTGGGTCTGCGGGTCGTTCAGGAACGAGCCGGACAGGGACGCCAGCGAGGTGCCGGAGCTGATCGTGTAGGTGTAGGTCGCCTGGGCGAACCAGCGGCGGGAGTTGACCTTGTAGAGGGTGGTGTCCCACTGCAGGTAGTTGCGGCGAGCCAGGCGAGGGGTCCGCAGGCGCGGGTAGCTCTGGAACGGGTTGCCGTACCGGGAGCCGATGACCGCGGAGCCGTCCTCGTCGTAGACCAGGTTCTGCTCGTCGGGCTCGAAGATGAAGCGGGTCATCTTGTAGGAGCCACCGGTCGAGATGCCGACGTCGCGCATGATCTCGCGGGACGCCTGCAGGGTCAGCTCGTCCACGCGGGGGGACCGCAGCGTATCGTGGGCGATCGCCGGGTTCTCGCGGGGCTGGTAGATGAGCATGCTGCCCTGGTTCGACGCGAAGTCGCCGCGAGTGCCGAGCGCCTCGCCATACCAGTACTTCACGCCGATGCTGGACTCGCGGACATACGAGGCGACGCCGAGGCGGCCCGCATCGTTGAAGCGACCGTAGCCACCCGCGATCTTGGTCTTCTGGTCACCGAAGGGGTCCCACGACGCGTACAGGCGCGGGCCCCAGAGGCTCTGGGCCACGACGGGGTCGCCCACGTCGTTGCGCATGATCGAGTTGTCGTAGCGGATGCCGCCCTTGATGACGAGGTTGCTGACGGGCTTGTAGGCGTCCTGGATGAACCAGTTCCACTGGCTGCCGCTGGTCCGGAACTTGATCGGGCCGGTCAGCTCGACGCGGTACCAGTTGGCGAAGGTCAGCGGGTCCCAGCCCTGCAGGTTGAGGTCCGAGTACAGCAGGTTCGAGTTGTAGCCCTGGAGCTGGTCCCAGATGGTCTGGACCGCCTCGACGCCAGCCTTGACGTCGTGGGTACCGCCCATCGGGTCCTGCAGCGACAGCAGGGACAGCTTCGAGTTGGCCCGGTAGATCAGGCGGTCATCGAAGTAGTAGCTGGGGTAGTTGATCGAGTCGTACGCACCGAAGGCGCCCACGCGACCCGGGGTGACCCAGTCGACGTAGTTCTCGTTCTCGTCCGGCTTGCACGGGTGGTAGCCGAGGCCCGTGCTGTGGGTGCAGGGCACGCCGCCGACCTCGAGGGCCTGCTTCTGGAACACGAACTGGCTGTCCAGGTTGGCCTGGGAGCCGAGGAACCACTGCCAGCGCGCCTGGGCGGCGACGTTGGACTGGTACTGGCGACCCTGGGCCTCGGGACGGACGAAGATGTCCCGCTGGTTCGTGTTGTCGATGCTGGTCGGGTCCATCCGCACGAAGGTCGTGATCCGGTGCTCCGAGTTCGGCTGCACGGTCAGCTTGGCGAAGACGTAGTGACCGTCGTAGTCGCGGGGGAGCGGGATGCCCGTGTTGGCGATGATGCTGCTGATCCACGTCGCCAGGCCGTAGTAGCCAAAGTTGAGCCCGAACCAGGTAAAGCCGAGCGGAACGAGCGTGGCGCGCGCCGCCC
>CALATR010000188.1 GCA_937891875.1 uncultured Pseudomonadota bacterium
CCTCGTAGCAGACGAGCCCGATGGCCCGCGTGCCCGCGACCGGCAGCAGCACCCGGCCGACGCCCGGCCGGTAGCGGTCCCTGCCCAGGCCCAGGACGGCGCGCTCGGTGAGGGGCACCAGGTGCACCTTGTCCTGCACCCCGGCGATCGCCCCGTCCACCACGACGACGAGGCTGTTGGAAGGCGGGTCCTCGCCCAGTCCGGCGCCGAGCACGATCGGCGTGTCCGGCAGGGTGGAGAGCGCGCGCGCCGTGCTCGACCGACCCGGGGAGAGCGGGTCGGGCCAGACCAGCTCGGGGGTGACCACGACGTCCGCTCCCTGGGCCGCGGCCGCACGAACCAGATCCCGCAGGCGATCCCGCCGTGCATCCGCCGTGCTCGCCTGCCGGGCCTCGAAGGCTCCGAAGTTCGGCTGCACCAGGCCCACCGAGAGCGTGCGGCCGGCCTCGGGCACCGGCTGCACGAGCCCTGCGCCGAGCCACACCGCCAAGACACCAGCGCCCCAGATCGGGCGTTGGACCTGCAGTCCTGCCCACACACCCACGACCAGGAGCAGGCCGGGCAGGCCGAGCCACGCGGCGGGCCAGAGCAGGGGCTGGACCGGGGCGAGGTAGAGCGGGATGCCGCCGGGGAGCGGCTGGACCCAGGGCGCGACGACCTCCGCTGCCGAGAGCCCGATCGCAAGCGCTGTCGGCAGGGGCCAGCCCCGCGCGCGGATCGCTCCGGCGAGCCCCGTTCCCACGGCGACGACGCTCGCTTGCAGCACCGTCACGGCGAGCCAGGACACCCATGGCAGGGAGAGGGAGCCGTCGAGCTCCACCCACTCGAGCGCGACCCAGCGCAGGGAGATCCCGTACCAGAGCACGCCGACAATGGATCCGCGCGCCAGATCCGCCCGCACGTCGCCGCGGACTGTAAGCGCGAGCGCCGCCAGGCCGATGAGCCACAGGACCGGTCCGACGGGGCCGTGCAAGGGAGCGAGTCCGAAGCACAGGCCCGCCCCGACAGCAGCGAGCCAGGCGAAGGATCGGGACATGACCGCAGGGTGGCACGGCGCGCCCCCGGGGGCCAGCCGACGAGATAGGGAGACCTCGATGCATTTCGTTCGCAGACCAGCGCTTGTGTTGTCGGTCGTGGCGCTGGCCACGCTCGGCGGGTGTGCGTCCCGCGCGGACGTGCCCCCGGTCGCCGCGACCGAGGCCGAGCCCCCTCCGCCGACCGCCGAGGCGCGGGGCTGGTACCTGCGCGCCCAGGTCGCCGAGGGCCGGGGAGACCTGCAGGAGGCCGAGCGCGCCCTGCAGTGGCTGACGCGCAAGGACGGTCGCCGGGCCGTCACCCACGACCACCTGGCCCGCTTCTACATGCGACACCGCCGCTGGGACGACGCGCGGGGTGCCTGGCTGCAGAGCCTCGAGCGCGATCCCGAGCGCTGGGAGCCCCACACCGGCCTGGCCATGCTCGACAAGCGTGCTGGCGACGCGTCCGGCGAGCGCGCACACCTGGAGCGCGCGGTGTTGCTGGGCGCGGATGCCGCCACCCACGAGTGGCTGGTGGGCCTGCTCCTGGACGAGGCGTACGTCGCCGCACCGGACGGCGCCGAGCCGGATCTGGAGCCTGCACTGCGGATCTTCGCCCGCTGGGAGGCCCTGCCCCTGACCGACCCGGTCGACCGCCTGCACCGCGGTCGCATGGCCTGGCGCCTGGACCGACCGGACACCACCCTCGACGACCTGGTCTACGTGGCCGACGTCGCCCCGGACCGCGCCCGCGACGTGGTCGAGCGCCTGGTGGACGCGGCGGACGCCTCGTGCCGCTACCGCACCGCCTGGACCTGGGCCCGCGGCGCCAACCTGGGCGATCCCTTCGTCCGCCGCGAGGTCGCCGAGCTGGCTGCGCAGGTGGGCGACCCGTCCCTGCTCGAGCGCACCCTGGACCTCGACGGCGTCGGTCCCGCGCCCGACGGACTGCCCCGCCTGGTCGAGCCCGCCCTGGACCTGCCCGTGCCCGAGGATGACGCGATCGCTCGCACCGCCCTGATGTGGCTGCGGGCCGGCCGTCCCGAGCGCACCCTGGAGCTCACCGCCCTGCGCCCCGCCGACGACTGGGCCAACCTGGTCGCCGCCCTCGCCCACCTGTCCCTGGTCCGCGATGACGAGGCCGAGCGCGCGCTCTCCACCCTCGACCGCGACCACCCGGCGTGGACCTGGGGCCAGGTGCTGCTCCTCGGCATGGGCCGCCTGGAGCCCGCCGCCCTGCAGACCTGGCTCGACGCCAACCCGAGCCACCAGGCCGACGTCGCCCGCGCCGCCGCGCTCCTGCACCACCTGCCCGGCATGCGCACCGATCTCGTGCAGGTGAAGGGGCTGCGCCTGCACGACGAGGCGCCCCCCGCGCCGGACGAGGTCATCCGCCTGCCCGCCGAGCACGCGGGCTCCCTGGACTCCGCGGTGACGGCAGACGCGCTCGCTGACGCGCTCGAAGGGGGCCACCGGGCCGAGGCTCGCCGCCTCGCGCGGGAGGGGACCGCACGGCAGCCCGCCGATCCGGTAGCGTGGCTCGCTCTGGCCCAGGCCGATCCCGCGGCGCTCGAGTCTTCGCTCGACCGGGTGACCGCCCTCGACCGCTGCAACGAGGACGCGATGCTGCTGCGCGCTCGCCATGCCCCCGCCGACGAGGAAGACCCGTGGCTGCGCCGCGCCGCGGAGGCCGATCCCCTGTCCCCCGCCGTGCAGCGCGCCCTGTCCCAGCGCGGCCTGGGACGCGACCTGGGGCCCCGATGAGGGCTTCGCTCCTCCTCTTCTCGCTGGTGCTGCTCGCTCCGGGCTGCGGGAAGAAGAAGCCTCCCCAGCTCCTCGGCGACGGCACCGCGCTGCTCGACGACGTGCGCACCCGGCCTGTGCCCGACGACGTGCAGGCCCGCTTCCAGATCCGCCTGCGCAGCAAGCCCCTGGACCTGTCCGGCACCACCGGCGGGGGCCTGCGCATGGACCGTCCGGGCAAGGGCCAGATCATCATCTTCGGACCCATCGGCGGCGTGCTCGCCACCCTGGCATC
>CALATR010000189.1 GCA_937891875.1 uncultured Pseudomonadota bacterium
CAGCAACGCGACTCCCCGCCTGACCACCCCGCCCCGCAACTCCCCTACGCTGGCTACTTCCCCACCCACGCCGCAGGCACCGCCACCCCCGGCGGCGGGTTCGTCGTGTCGATCCGCCAGGTCACCTGGGCCACCGCTCGGCACCGGGTGTAGCTCCCCGTCACCCGCAGGTCGGTCTGGGCGGCGTTGTGGCGCACCACCTCGACGTCGTCGATGTGCAGGGACTTGCGCGTGCCGTCGGGCAGCTCGCAGGCGATCCGCTGCACGACCACGTCGTGGCTCACGTACCAGGCGCTGGGAGCATCCAGACCGGTCGAGTCGTTTCCGACGGGTTGGCTCAGCTCGCCGATGAGCACGCCGCTCTCCTCGTCGGAGGGGTCCAGCTGCACCCGCAGGCGCAGCTCCTTCACCAGCGCGTCGTCGGGCCCCTGGGCATTGGCCACCAGCATCTTCGCCGCCTGCACGTCCTGGGCGGCACGAAAGGACGCGACTGGATCCGAGGTGTCCGCGGCGGACTCCAGGGTGTCCTGGGCCCGCAGCAGCTCCTCCGCCGCGGCGACCTCCTCGTCGATCTCGCGAAGACCGGCGGAGATCGCGTCTTCCACGCCGTTCGAGGCGAACTCGTAGGCGTCGAGGAAGTGCAGGCGGGTGCGGATCCGGGTCTCGACGGGCAGGTCGGCGAGCGCCTTGTCCAGCTGATCGCTCGCAAAGGTCAACTCCCACTCCGTCCGCGAGGCCTCGAGCTGGTACTGGGAGTAGATCCAGGACGTGGTCGGGCCGGCGACCCCCAGGATCGCGACGATGAGCGTGGGTGTCGCCTGCTTGAGCACGCCCTGCATGCGCGACATGTGGTGGACATGCCTGGCCTCGGCCTGGATCTTCTCCACCTCGGCCCGGGTCTTGTCGAGCTCGACCTCGAGTCGCTGGAGCTCCAGCCGCTCCCAGCGCGCCGACTGCTCGGACCGCCCGTCGTCGCTCACCCGCGGTCCTCAGCGGCGGACGGCTCGTCGGCGGCGGCGGGAGGTCCGTCCTCGGAGGCGGGCGGTACGTGCTCGACGATCGGCAGGGCGTCGGCCTCGTCGAGC
>CALATR010000190.1 GCA_937891875.1 uncultured Pseudomonadota bacterium
GCCAGCTCTGCCGGACGGGATGGCTAGTCCCGAATCGGGCTCCAATGCGTAGTTTCAGCTCTTCACCTCCCCTACGCCCAGGCTTTGCCTGGCGCACTCTGCGCACCTCTCTGTGCCTCTGAGCCTCTGTGCCGAGCGCTGCCCCGACCCGCCGACTACCGTCGCCGATCACCGCCCGTCGATCACCGCCCTCCAGTCCCCCCTTTCCCCTACTCACACCCCGACAATCCCCGAATCCACTCCTCCACCAGCCCCGCCCCTTCCTCATCGACCCGCAGCGATCCCTCCGGCGGCATGCGCCACGCCCCGAGGTCGTGGATCCGGGTCAGCACTACGCTCCGCTCCGGCGCGCCCGGCGCGATGATCCTCGCGTCGGTCACGCCCAGGTCGCCGCGCTCGGGGCGGGTGTCGCAGGCGCCGGTCTCGTTCAGGGGGGTCGTCACGCGGAAGTCGAGGTCGAGGAAGCTCCCGCCCGGTCGGTGGCAGCTGGAGCAGTTGACGTGCAGCCAGGCTCGGGCGCCGCCGGCCTCGGCCCGGGTGGGCAGGGGGTCGGCCTCCAGGTCGAGTCCGTCGACGAGGCCGATGCGGTCGAGCACGATGCGCTGGTCGATCGGGCGGCCGTCGCCGTAGTCCAGGACGTGGGCCAGCTGCGCGGTGTCGAGGCCCAGCGAGCGTCCGGCGGCCTCGGTGTGGCACTGGGCGCAGGTCGCCTGGCTGGGGAAGTGCCAGGGTCCCCCGCCCACATCCTCGGTTCCGGCGGCGATGAGATCGGCGTCGGATCCGTCCGGGCGCCAGCGGTAGACGTAGCCGGCCCAGCCGTCTGTGTGGTGCACCAGCAGGCGGGTGGAGATCCGCTCGCCGGCGCGGTGGAAGTCCTTGCGCAGCACCGAGCCGACCGGGAGCAGCACGTCGCCGTCCTCGCGCACGGTGGCGACGGCCGCGTCGGGGATGGCGACCCAGCGGCGCTTGTCGGCGTCGTCAGACCAGAAGGGGTGGCGCGGCTCGAAGGGCACCATGCCCGACGACGGCAGCGTGGGGTCGGACGCGTCCGCGCAGCCGGTCGCCGACAGGGTCGCCGGGGCCTGCACCACCTCGCCGTCCTCGGGGACCAGCTCGTAGACGTTGCGGCCGTAGTTCGCGAGCATGACCCGACCGTCCAGCGCCTGGCCGAACGCGGCGACCGCAAGCCCGGTCCCGTCGATGAGCAGCCGCGCGCCAGGATCGCCGCTGTCGGGATCGTAGACCACCGCCCACAGGCGCTGGCTGCGGAAGTCGGTGTAGAGGTAGCTCCCCTCCAGGCTGCCAGACAGGGGCCCCCCGCGCACGACGACGCCGCCGGTGACGGACTGACCCTGGTCACGCCCGTAGACCACCACCGGCTCCACGAAGCTGCCCGGGCAGGTCTCCGACCGGTAGCACTGGTCGCCCTCCTTCACGTTCCAGCCGTAGTTGCCGCCCAGCTCGACGAGATCGATCTCCTCGAGCGCGTTCTGGCCCACGTCTCCGGCCCACAAGGCACCCGTCGCCGGGTCGAAGGCGAAGCTCCACGGGTTGCGCAGACCCCACGCGAAGATCTCGGACCTTCCTCCTCCTTCGGCAAACGGGTTGTCCGCCGGGATGCCGTACGGCGAGCCCGAGTCCACGTCGATCCGCAGGATCGCCCCCAGCAGCGTGTCCGTGTCCTGCCCGCTGCCCAGCGGATCCCCGCCCGAGCCCCCGTCGCCGAGCGCGATGTAGAGGAAGCCGTCGGGTCCGAAGGCGATGTGCCCGCCATTGTGGTTGCCGTAGGGCTGGGCGACCTCGAGCAGAACCTCCTCCTCGCTCACGTCCAGGGTCTTGAGGTCGTCCGTGGTCTTCACCCTGGAGAAGCGCGAGGTGAGCCCGGCGCGGGTCTGGGTCGTGTAGGACAGGAAGCCCTCGCCGTTGCTGGCGACATCCGGGTGCAGCGCCAGCCCCAGCAGACCCGCCTCGTTGGGACCGTTGTCGACCACGCCGCGGATGTCGACCATCAGCTCGGCGGTGGCGTCCTCGCGGTCGTCCCAGCGCCACACCCGGCCGTCCTGGGTGATGGCGATCCAGCCCCCGTTGAGCGGGTCGGGCACCAGGGTCGTCACCCCCGTGAGCGCGATGTTCGGGTAGCGCTGGACCAGGCGCACCCCGGTGGGGCTGCTGGGGCGCGCAAACGCCACACAGTCGGGGTTCGCGGGGCGCTCGGTCAGGCCCGCCGGTCCGGTGTCTCCGGTGTCGTCCGTGTCCCCGGAGTCGTCCGTGTCCCCCGTGTCGTCGGTGTCCCCGCTGTCGGCGGTGTCCACGGCGGTGTCGGTGTCGTCGGGGGTGCAGCCGGTTGAGACCAGCAGGGCGAGCAGGAGCAGGACGGTGATCGTGCGCACGTGGGACCTCCACGGCGATCATGCACGATGGAGGCGCGCTCCTGACTTTCTCAGGCCCATCAGAGGGACTCTCCGTCAGTCCCCGTAGGTCCGCACGAGTTCATCCAGGTTGCGCAGGGAGTCATCAGGTTCCGCCACGACCTTCATCGTGGCACGATCCACAACCGTGATGGCGGGATAGCCGCCCGTCCGGGTGTCCCCCCAGTAGCGCACGAACATCTGAGCGAGATGTCCATTTTCGTCCAGCAAGACCGGACTCTGCGGTGCCGGGTACCACGAGGCCCAGTTCTGGATGTCGCCTGAGCCGACGTTGCCTGCCATCGCGCGAATCCACCAGATCTTCCCGTCGGACACGATCTCTCGGATCTGGGCGCGACCGGGCTCATCATTCGCCAACTCGCTGTCTTGGCCAGCGAGAAGTGCACTCATCTCCCGGCAACCCTCGTAGTCCTTCGACACGCTCTCGATAACCACGACGCCCGGCGGTCCACTGAAGTCGTAGAGGTCCACCATCTCGCCGTACTGATCCTCCAAGGACAGTCGGGGGAGTTGCGTCTCCTTGAACATCGCCCCATCGAACGGGCCGGTGCCCAAGGCGTCTTTGTCGGGGTTGACGGGCCATCCACCGATATAGCCAACTTCGACGTCCGTCTCGTCGGAGGGATCGGTGGTGCCTGTGTTGCCGGTACACGCCGACCCCAGGATCGCGACCGCCAGCAGAAGGTATTTGGGTGGAGTGGTCATCGGATCCCTGCTGAGGTTCAGGTTGGGGGCAGCGCGCCGCAGCACAGACCAGACAGCACCCACTCCTCCTCGCCGCACCGCTCCCCGGGCTCGGCGATCACCCAGCCGTCGGGCAGGTCACAGGTCGACGGCGGACCGATCCAGCATCTCCCGTCCGGGGCGCGGTAGCTCACTTTGTGCATGCGAGGCGTCCAAGTCTGACACTTCTCGGCGATGGCTTGCGGACCCACGAGACGGGCATCCAAGCACTCGCCGGGCTCGGTGTAGGAGTGCCACATGCGCGAGTGGACCACCGGCTGCTCTGCGCAAGCTCCGAGCAGTACCGCGCAAACGAGCCATCGCCTCATGTCTGGACGTCACAGCAGTAGAGGAACTCGCCGCGCTCCACGTACTCCTCATAGCTGCAGAACCCGGACCGCGGCTGGCTCCAGCCCTCGGGCAGGTCGCAGGAGTAGGCGCCGAGGATCTCCCAGCAGCGGCCCTCGGGATCCACCGCCAGCGTGAACGTGTTTCGCGCGTCGAAGTCGATGCAGTCGAGGTCCAACGCCCCAGGAGCAGGCGTCACGACGTAGCAGGTGTCGGACTCAGTCCAGACGCTAAAAGTACCATACCACTCATTCTCGCCGAGCAGGGGCGCCGTGCGATTCCCGAAACAACTCGCAGTCCCAAGAATGCACATAAGCAAGAGCTTCCGAGGCATCAGGGCACCCACTTGTACGCAAACACCACGCGCCGCTCATTGACACCACAATCATCGTCGACCGCTCCGTCGAAGTCGCGGCCGATGAACTGAAGCTTCAGCGTCTCTCCGGCTGAGATGCGACCAGAAACTCGCAGCTTTTCTTCGTGCGACTTGTCCTCGGAGATGATGTTCATCCAGCCGGGAGTGGTGACCTTCACCAGCCGCATCTCGATCTCGTCGAGACTACCGTCTTCGGAGAAGTCGGCGTTGTGGAACCGAGCAACCGCGGTGACAGAGCCCCCGGCTGAAGTCGGCTCGGGAAGATCAATCTCGACCACATTCTCCCCATACGTGAAGGAGACGCACACCTCGCCGGCCCGGCTGGCACGAATCCCAGATCCGCCATCTGGCAAGAAAACGGGCTTGAGGTGCAGCTTACCGGCTCCCCACGAATGGTGGTAGCCGGTCCGGATTCGGGCAGGGGGATCTCCGTCCTCGACGCCTGTCTGACCCACGCCGTTCCCGTAGAGGAGAAGTCGCGTGTACAAGACCAGAGGCTGCCGGATGTACGTGGCGCCAAGCCCTTCGTAGTGGTCAACGTAGACCATGGCTGCGCTGCCGACGATCGGGGCGGCCACAGACGTGGCGGTCACGGTGTTGTACCTGACAACGCCGCCGGTAAGGGAGTAGTTCCAGTCGATGTCCCCCGCCCCGCCCATGTCCACAAGCGTCCGACGTCCCGACGGATCCGCATGAGAGGAACCGCCCCACCTGCCCACAGTGCCGGTGCCAACCCCCTGCAACGCCGCGACGGTGAATGCACCAATCGCACCCGCCGGACGGGTCAGGTTGCAGGCGAAGGCGTTTCCTGGTTTCGAGGCTTGGTCTTCATTGCCGGCGGACTTGAAGAACTGCATGCCGCCGTCGACCGCATCGTCCACCGTGAATTCGTCAACGCCTTGACCTGCACAGTGGGACGGTAGCCCGGTCGGTAGCCCTCCGCCGGAGTAGTTGATGAGGTCAACACCCAGGTCACTGGCGCGCCCAACCGCCGCGGCAAACGCGGAGTGACGGTTCTCCAGCGCAAGAATCCTTGAACTCATTCCCCTGGCCAGGGTCGAGTCGTCCTCCAAGGCACCCCGATTGGCCGGATCGAAGACGCCCGAAGGGTGTGCCGCATCCTGACCAAGCTCCACAGAACCGACCAAGCCGGTGAGCGTAGACCACGCGTGCGGTCGGTCGGGCGTCGAGTGGATCAGCGACGAAGCACGGCCGACGGTACATCGAGTCCGCAGCCCGACCTTGGAGCAGCCTTCTGACGGTCGCAGCTTGGACAACGTCCCATCCCAGGTGAACCCCGGGTGGCCCAGGTCCGAGGGAATCCACTGCTCCAGGATCACGGACTCGAATCCCGACGCGTCCCCATAGCCGGTCGTCGCCGTGTTGCTGTTCGGCACCCGGTTGTTCGGAAGGAACGGCGCAGCCCCGTGACCATTCCGCACCTGCCGGCCGGTCTCTGCGTCTTCCACGACGTCAGGCCGAATATCTAGGTTCAAGCAGCGGACCGTCCCGGCGTTCCAGAGCGCTTCGGCGTCAGCGTTGGAGCACTCGATCACCGCGAATGGCAGCGGCGTCACAACGTCCTGCAGCGTGCAGGACGGGAACCCGGCGAGGGCGGAGGTCAGATTGGCCTCGGCGGCCATGGTCGCTGCGGCGCGATCCGCCCGCCACTCGTCCCGCGCATCCTGCCAAGCCTCCGGCGGAAAGTTGTTCGACGAGTCGAGGCGGTCCATCAGTAGAGAACCGGCGGGGCGGACCCGCCACGGGTCGACCATGCGGACGATAAACGTGTTGAGCGCACTGGGCGACTCGGAGTCAAAGGCCTCTTCGGCCAGATCACCCAAGCAGTCCCCAGGGCCGTCGGGCCAGGCATTCTGCAGGGTTGCGCCGAACGTCTTGGTCGTGACCGGGTTGACTCCGTCTCGGCCATCGGCCTAGACCAACGCCACACCCGACTCGATGCCGGATGGATACTGCTCCGTGTACAGAACGGGGCTGGCCGTGCCATCGTCCAGCGCGTCTTCTTCGTCCCCCGTCGGAGGAGCCGCAAGAGCACTCACGACGGAAAGCGAAGACACCAGGCCGAGAACCGAGAACCGAGAACCGAGAACCGAGAACCGAGTCATCTTCCCCCCAAAGCCGCCTGGCATCAGCACCAGCGAGCCGAGTACTCGAACGGTAGCGTCCGCGAGCATCCGGCGCGACAACAACTTGTCAACGCCCCTCCACCCGCCACCCGACCGTCCCCCCCGCGCGGAACGGCACGACCACATCCCCGGCGAACGGCAGCGCGTCGGGGATCCCCTCCGCCTCCCGCACCAGGGTCACCGTGCCGGCATTCCGCGGCAGCCCGTACCAGTCGGGGCCGTGGTGGCTGGCGAAGCCCTCCAGGCGGTCCAGCGCGTCGACGGACTCGAAGGCCTCGGCGTACAGCCCCAGCGCGTGGGCGGCGGTGAACATGCCGGCGCAGCCGCAGGCGCTCTCCTTGGCTCCGCGGGGGTGGGGTGCCGAGTCGGTCCCCAGGAAGAACCTCGAATCTCCCGAGGTGGCCGCCTCGAGGAGCACTGTGCGATGACGCTCGCGCTTGAGGATGGGCAGGCAGTAGCGATGGGGCCGGATGCCGCCTTCGAACAGGGCATTGCGCGACAGCAACAGGTGGTGGGCGGTCAGGGTGCCGCCGACCCGGCCGTCGTCGAAGGAGCGCACGAACGCGACGCCGTCTGCGGTCGTGATGTGCTCGAGCACGATCCGCAGGGTCGGGTGGCGCGCGGTGAGCGGGCGCAGGACCTCCTCCAGGAAGGTGGCCTCGCGGTCGAAGATGTCGACGTGGTGGTGGGTGACCTCGCCGTGGACCAGCAGGGGCAGGCCGACCTCGGCCATGGCGGCGAGGGTCTCGTCCACCCGGGACAGATCGGTGACGCCGGCGTCGGAGTTGGTCGTCGCACCCGCCGGGTAGAGCTTGACCGCGTGCACGAAGCCCGAGGCCTTCGCGGCGCGGATCTCGTCTGGGGCGGTCTCATCGGTGAGGTAGAGCACCATGAGCGGCTCGAAGTCCTGGCCGTTCACCGCGGCGAGGATGCGCTCGCGGTAGGCCGCCGCCTCCGCCACGGTGCGCACGGGCGGCTTGAGGTTGGGCATGCAGATGGCCCGGCGGAAGGTCCGCGCCGTGATGGGCGCCACCGCGGTCAGGGCGTCGCCGTCGCGCAGGTGCAGGTGCCAGTCGTCAGGGGCGGTGAGGGTCAGGCGGTCCATGGGCGCTCCCGGCAGGGCCGGTGCCTAACCGCAGCGGACCCCGCGTCTAGAACGGTGCATCCGGCGGTGGCGAGCTGCCCCGCAGCGGGAAGAACAGCGTCTTGGCGGTCTTCTCCACCCGCCCGTAGCAGTACACCGCCTCCCGGTACTTGTTCTCGACCCCCACCCAGGCCGAGGTGACGCCCTTCCAGTGCGCCTCGGTCAGCCCGAGGCTGTGCGCCGACTCGGCCAGCCCGTCCTCCAGGATCCGCGCGTTGCGCTCCTTCTTCAGCGCCTGCTCGACCAGCCGCTTCGCAGTGTCCAACGCCCGATCTCCGGTGCCCCACGCATCGGAGAACTGGCGCGCCGGACGCACCTCCGAGCGCTTGCGGTACGCCTTGTCGTGCCAGCCACGTGCCCGGTTGCGCAGCCGCTCCGCCCGCTTCCGCGCGCTCGCCACCGCCTTGCGCCCCGCGACCAGCGCCTTGTCCTCGGCGGGGGTCGGGGGCTTCTTGCCCGTCGTCGCCTCCTCTTCCGCCGCCACCTCCGCCTTGGCCTCTTCCTGGAAGGTCTCCTCGCTGACATCCGCACACTCGACCGGCGTGCTGTCGACGCCCTCCATGGACATGCTGTCGTGGTGGGTGTACTTGTCCGCCTCGGCCTGCTTGAGGTGGTCGACCTTGGTCGCGACCCGGGACTTACGCGCCTTCTTCCTCACCTTCCGGTCGAGCGCCATCTGCCCCCGCGCGGTCGCATACAGGCCGCGCAGCTCCTTCAGGCTGGTCTCGATGCGAGAGACCTCCTGCTCCCTCATCTTCGGCGGCAGCTCCGGGTACTTCTTCGTGTCCGAGACGCGCCGGCGCCGCAGGTCCAGCGCCCCGATCTCCCGCCCGATGGCCCGCTTCACCACCTTGTAGTCCGCGTCCTTGCTCCCCAGCTGCTCCCGCCACCCGGCGATCTTCGCGTCCAGCGCCAGCTTGCCGGCGAGGCCGGGGAAGTTCGGGTCCCCCTTGACCTGAAGGTGCTGCTCGGGCGCGCCGCCCATCTCACGCATCAGCGCCAGCCCCTTCTCCCCGTGCTCCTTCATGTACTTCGCCAGGGCAATGTGCTGGGCCTCCCGGCTCTCTCCGGCGACGAGCAGCCGCGCCTGCAGGTCCTCGTAGTCGCCCCCAGTGCTGATGCCGGCCCGGTTGCCCTCGCCCTTGCGCACCTTGTCCATGAAGCGGTCCATCTGGGACTCGCTGAACAGCGAGGTGACCTTGAAGGTGCGCCCGCTGTCCCCTTCCTGATCCGGGTCGATCTTCGAGTCCGTCGCCCGCCCGAGCTTCTTCTGCGTGTCCGCTGCGTCGCTCGCCGCGATGGTCGTCGTGCCCACGTAGATCCGCTCCTCGCCGTTCACGTCGACCGCCTTCAGCTGGTCCGACGCCGCGTAGTCGCCCATGCCCACCATGCTGACGCTGCTCGACTCCCCGCCCGTCGACGAGGTGATCTTCTTGCCGTCCCGCTCCTCCTTGGTGTGCTCCTCGAAGCCCGACTGCCCGACCTGGAGCCCCAGCAGCTTCGCCGACATGGTGTCCGTCTTGCGGGTCGTCTCCGCGCTGCCCAGCACCTTGAAGCCGCGCTTGGGCAGGACCGCGCCCTTGCTCGCCACGAACGCCTCGAACTGCTTGCCGTGCTTCTTCAGGTCGAAGCGCACCCAGTAGGACTTCGACACGTCCTCCGAGGAGCCGATCGACAGGCCCGCGCCCAGGGTGCCCAGCTTGCCGCCGTACGCGTCGATGGCGCGGCGGTTCACCTTGACCACGACGTAGTCGCCGGCCTCGCGCTGGATCTCGATGCCGCTCTCCCGGGCACGCTGGACCGAGATCCCGACCTCGACCGCGCCCAGGTTCGCGGACGCCCCGGCGGTCACGCTGTCCCTGGTCGATGCCTTCGCCGTGTCTCCCTCCGCCATCTTCTCGGCGTCCGCGGCACTCTTCGGCGGAGCGAGTGACCTCGCGTGGTCCCTCTTGTAGAACGCCAGCGCCTCCTTGAACGAGGAGAAGTTGAAGCTGCGGCTGCCGGCCGAGGCGTGCTGCAGGTCCACCTCCCCGCCGCCCATGCCGGTCTTGACCCCGCCACCCGCCTTCGCGTGGCTCTTCTCCTCGACCAGCACGACCCAGCCCTTCCTGGCCTGCTTGGGCACGTGCACGATGAAGTCGTACCCGCCGCCTGCGGAGAACGTCACCGGCCCCGCGGACACCGCCGCCTCCAGGTCCCCGCCGATGCCCTTGCCCTGGTCCCGCTGGGTGCGGATCCCCGCCTTGCCGGTCACGCTCGCCTTGGGCTTGCCGTCCGCTCCGGTGGCCGCCCAGGTGACGTCCGCCTTGGCCGAGCCCGCCGCCAGGTCGACCGAGCCACCGCCGTCCACGCCCCGGGCGTTGCGGCCCTTGGCATCCGTCTTCCGCTTGGCCCCCCGCAGCGCGATCTGCTGCTTTCCACCAGTGAAGTCAGCCGACCCCTTCACCGTCTTCGTCGTCTTGTCCCCGGACGCCTCGTCCGTCTTGACGGTCTGGTGCTGACCGTCCGCCGCAACCCCCTGGTCCGTGATCGCGAGGTTGCCCGTGGTCGCGGTGGTGTCCTGCTTCTTGCCGTCCGGGGACACGTCCTGCTGCACCGTGTCGGAGGCGCCCAGCTTCACCCCGTTCTGCTCGCCGAGGAGCACCGTGCCCGACGCCCTGGTCGTGCGGTTGTCCGCCAGGGTGCCGGTGGTCTGGCTCGCGTCCGCACCCAGCTCCAGCTGCTTCGCCCCGGCCTTCACCCGGCCGCCGACGTCGCGCGCCTTCACCGTCGTCAGGCCGCGCTTCTCGCGGTCGTTCTGCTGGCGCTCCTTCTCCCAGGTCTGCTCGCGCTCGTTCGCCGCTCCGGCGTCGTCCTCGACCCGTCGACCCTGCCGGACCGCGACCTCGAGCGTCTCGTTCTTCGTGTCGAGCGCGACGTCCGCGTTCGTCTTCGCGGTCGTCGTCTTGCTTGCCTTGCGGCTCGGCACCGCCTGGGGCCCGCCCTGGTTCTTCGGATCGGCCGCCCGCAGCGCGGCCTCCCTCTTTCGCGCGTCCTCCTCGGCGAGCGGCTGGCCGGGCCCTTCGACCCGGGTCGCCTCGTCCGAGCCGCCCAGCCGCCACACGCCGTTCTTCTCGTCGTAGCCGCCGGTCAGGCCGGTCTTGCCGGTGCCGCCGAGCCCGTCCGTGCTCTGGACGTCGACCCCGAGGTCCAGCTTGCGCGAAGCCGGATCGTAGCTCCCGCTCGCTCGGGTCTCCCGGCCGTCGGCGCCCCCACCCTGCAGCGAAGCCGGCGTGGGCGGGGTCGGCGCGGTCGCCGGGGTCTGCTGCACCGGCATGCCGTCCTTCAGGGGGCCCGCCGTGCGATGGCCTGCCGCAGCACCGTCCTGCTTCGCCTGCGCCGCCGCCTGCTCGGTCGACGCGGTCGGTGCCGGGTCCGCCGTCGCGAGCTCGCGCTTCAGCGTTCCCTTGCCCTCCGACTCGCGCAGCCCGGTGAGCCAGTCCGAGAGTCGACCTCCGGGAAAACGTGCCGCAGACGCCGGGTTCATGCCGCGGGCGATCGCCGGCGCCGCCATCGAGAGCTCGAGGGCGAGCTTGCTGACCGCCTGCTCCAGCTCGAGGTACAGCGGCGGCTTCTGGGTGAGGATCGGAGGCGGCGCGTGCTCCTTCAGCACCGCGCGCGCCCCGTCCAGGACGGTGTCGGCGCGGCGAGCATGGGCGATCGCCTCGTCTGCCGCGCGGCCCGCACCGGCGGGGTCCTTGCGCCGGAAGGCCGCGGCCCGACCTGCCGCCTCCCGGGCGAGCTGCAGGGCCGCCTCCCCGGTCGCGCAGTCCCGGGACGCCTTCGTGAGCGCGATGCCCTGTCGGGGGTCCATCGGCGGTGCGCCGCCCTGCATCGCCGCCATCATCGAGGCGTTGCCGCCCGACTGCAGGCCGCTGGCCCCGCGCTCGGGAGTGTGCTGCGGGGCGTCGACCTCGGCGGA
>CALATR010000191.1 GCA_937891875.1 uncultured Pseudomonadota bacterium
AGGGGGACCTCTACCTCCACCACTGGACAGAAGCGCTGGACGCGTCCCGAGTCATGGATGTCGGCTGCGGGATCGGCCGCTTCTCCCTACCTTTTCTCGACCGAGACGCGACCGTGTGGGCGGTGGACGGCGACCTGCAGAGCCTCCAGCGCCTGGTCTGGCACGCCGCCGGGCGGGCGGGCAGGCTCCAGGTCTCGTGGAGCTCGGTGCGTCAACTGCCCGACGTGTCCGACCTGGACGTCATCATCTCCGCCGAGGTGCTCTGCTACGTGCCCGAGGCGGAGGAAGTGCTCGCCGAGCTGACTCGTCGCCTGCGCCCCGGCGGCAAGCTCCTGCTGTCCTGGGAGGCCGCCTGGGGCTGGGCCACCGCCGAGGACGCTCCCGCCGAGGCCCTGGAGCTGGCGCTGAAGGGCGAGGGTGTGCTCGACCTGCCCGGCGATCGCTGGGTGCGCGTCGTCAGCGACACCACCCTCGCGGCCATGCTCGAGTCCGCCGGCCTCGTCGTCGACGACATCATCCCGACCCACTACACCGCCGACGGCCCCCTCGAGCGCACCCTGTCCAGCGACCTGTCCCTGGAGGAGCTGCTGGAGATCGAGGCCCGCTGCCGCACCCACCCCGTGTGGGCCCCCCTCAACCGGATCTGGACCGCGACGGCGCACCGCCCGGGCAGCTAGCGGCCGGCGACGGCGCACTGCAGCCGGGTGGGCTATGCGTTCGCTCCCTGCGAGGAGGTGGCATGCGGCTGCCCGAGGCCATCGGTGCACGCGAGATCATCATCGGAGTCGTGGCGATAGCGGTCCTGCTCGTCGCGGCGATCCCGCTGTTCGGCTACGTCGGCAACCAGTCGCGCGCGGCGGAGGTCCCGCTGATCGTCGAGGCCATCCGCGCCCGCGAGATCTCCGAGGCCAAGAACTTCGGCGAGGGCTACATCTCCGCCGACTGGGCACCCCGCCAGCCCACCCAGCTGGACACCAGCTCGGTGCCCTGGACCAGCAATGCCGGCTTCGATCGCCTGGGATTCGTCCCCGAGGAGTCGGAGCTCTACGGCACCTACCGGGTCGCGGCCCAGCCGGCGGACTTCACGGTGACCGGCCGCTGCGACCTCGACGGTGACGGTGCGCACATGTGGTACGAGGCGACGCTCGAGTCGACGGCCCAGCGCAAGTCGGAGCCCGGCGTCTACTGATGGCAGGCTCGAGCCGGCCGCACGGGAACCGCGACGCCCTGCTCACCGCAGTGGCGGCGGTCGCGGTGGTCGTGGCCGGCGCAGTCTCCCCCCGGGTGGACGTACACCTGCCCGCAGGGGTGTGGGAGGCGCGCGCCCAGGCCCTCGCGCTGGAGGCCAGCGGGGCGACCGCACTGTGGATGCGCGCCGTGCCCACCTTCGGCCAGGCGATCGTCGATCAGGCCCGCCACAACGTGCCGCTGGAGACCTCGCTTCGGCCGGTCGCCGACGACATCATGGCCGCCACCCGCCTCGACCCCGGCTTCGATCAGGCCTGGCTAGGCGGCTACCTCATGCTCCACGTGCTCGACGGGGGCGGTCCCCACGCCGGCGCCCTCGCCCTGGCCGGTCGGGCCACGCGTCCCGACCTGCCCTGGGAGCTCCTGGACCGGGAGGGCCGCCCGTGAACGCCCCCCAGAACCGCGTGATCCGCGCTGCTGACGGTCTCGACGGACGCCGGGTCGCCATCGGGCTCGGCTCCAGCCTGGGCGAGCGTCGCCGCCACCTCGAGCGCGCGGTCGACGCCCTGGATCGCACCCCGGGCCTGCGCCTGCTCCGGGTGTCCCGCCTGGTGCGCACCCCACCCATGCGCGGCGGCACCGCCACCGGCTGGTTCCTCAACGCGGTCGCGGTCTTCGACGCCGAGCTGTCCCCCCGGGAGATCCTGCTGCGCTGCCGGGCGCTCGAGCACGCATCTGGCCGCCGCCGAAGCCGATTCTGGGGCGATCGCACCCTGGACCTGGACGTGCTGCTGGACGAGGTCTTCGTGCTCGACGAGGGTGATCTCGTGGTGCCGCACCCCGCCCTCGCCAGGCGCCGCTTCGTCGTGGGCCCCCTCCTCGAGATCTGGCCCGACGCTGTCGAGCCCCACAGCGGTCTTCCCCTGGCAGACGTACAGGCTGCGTCAGGGGCTCGTCCGGTGCCCGTCGGTGTGCTTGCCCGGCACAGGTGAGCCGTTACGGCGAGCGCCATCCGTTGCCAGCCCCGTGGCGCTGGAGGCCCCGTGAAGATCTTCCTCGACACCGCCAACCTCGACGAGATCCGCGAGATCTACGACTGGGGCATCCTCGACGGCGTCACCACCAACCCGTCGCTCATCGCCAAGAACGGCGGTGACTTCATCCAGACCGTGTACGACATCGCGGAGCTGGTGCAGGGCCCGGTCTCGGCCGAGGTCATCGCCCAGGACACGGACGGAATGGTCCGCGAGGGCCGCCTGCTGGCCCGCGTGCACGAGCACATCGTGGTCAAGGTCCCGCTCACGACCCAGGGTCTCGGCGCGGTGCGCCAGCTCGCGGACGACGGCATCAAGACCAACGTCACCCTGTGCTTCCAGCCGGTGCAGGCCCTGCTCGCCGCCAAGGCGGGCGCCACCTACATCAGCCCCTTCGTCGGCCGCGTGGACGACATCGCCTGGGGCGGCGACGAGCTGATCGAGCAGATCTGCTCGATCTACGGCAACTACATGGAACTGGACACCCAGGTCCTGGCCGCCTCCATCCGCCACCCGCAGCACGTCGTGCAGGCCGCCCTCGCCGGCGCTGACGTCGCGACCATCCCCTACGGCGTGATGAAGAAGCTGCTCGACCACCCGCTGACCGACATCGGCAACGAGAAGTTCCTGAAGGACTGGTCGACCGTGCCGGACACCGACATCGAGGGTCAGGTCACCCGCTGGCTCGAGAGCCGGTAGACCACCTCGGCCCCGACGACCTGCCCGGGCAGAGCGTGCGAGAGGCGAGGGGCCCCCTTGCCGACAGACACCTGGGCATTAGGTGAATGAGCCCTCATTCACCACTTGCGGATGGCGCATGGCCGATCCGGACCGCCGTAACGACAAGCGCGAGCTGATCACCGAAGCCGCGGTCGATGTCTTTGCCGAGAAGGGCTTCCACCAGGCCCGCGTCAGCGACATCGCCCGCCGGGCCGGCGTGGCAGACGGCACGATCTACCTGTACTTCAAGAACAAGGAAGACCTCCTCCTCACCATCTTCGAGGAGAAGATGGACCTGCTCCTCACCCGGCTGGGCGAGGCGCTCGAGGGCGTCGAGGATCCCCTGGAGCGCGTGCGCGTCTTCGCTCGCTTCCACTTCGAGCAGG
>CALATR010000192.1 GCA_937891875.1 uncultured Pseudomonadota bacterium
TGCACGTTCTGCGTGCAGCGGACCCGGCGCATCAAGGACGTCTACCGGGACAAGGGCTTCACCACGACGGTGCCCGACGAGGCGCTGCGCGAGCTGCCGGCCTGTGCCGAGGCGTGCCCCACCGGCGCGCTCACCTTCGGCAACCTCAACGACCCCGAGTCGGTCCCGGCCAAGACTCGCATGTCCGCCCGGAACTACATCATCATGGGCGAGTTCAACACCGATTCGGCCATCAACTACCTGGCCAAGGCGAACTTCCACGTGTCCGAGGCGGCCCACCACGGTGGTGGTCACGGCGGCGGTCACGAGGGCGAGCACGCCGACGGCGGGGAGCACGGTGACGGCAGCCATGGCGATGCCAACGGCGCCGGATCCCATGATGGTCACGAAGAAACCGATCACGGCAAGGCCGAGCACCCCGCGGGTGCCGGCGAGCACCACTGAGGAGCGTCCCCGTGGAAGCTATCCGCCCACCCAGCTACGCCGCGGCGAACCGGGACATCATTCGCGTGATGTTCAAGCCGTCGTTCCTGTACCTTGCAGGTCTCGGCGTCTCGGTCGCCCTGGTCGGCCTCCTGGCCTTCTGTCTGCTCCACGAGATCTGGTGGGGCATGGGCATGGCCGGGACGAACAATGCCTCGTTCTGGGGCACCTACATCGTCACCTTCGTCTTCTGGGTCGGTATCGGTCACGCCGGTACCCTCATCAGCGCCATCCTCTTCCTGGTGCGGTCGAAGTGGCGGACGGGTGTGTACCGCGCGTCCGAGGCCATGACGGTCTTCGCGGTCATGACCGCGGGCCTGTTCCCGGTGCTCCACCTCGGTCGACTCTGGCAGGTGTACTGGTTCTTCCCCTACCCGAACCAGCGCTACCTCTGGGTCAACTTCAAGAGCCCGCTGATGTGGGACGTCTTCGCCATCTCGACCTACTTCACGGTCTCGGCGGTGTTCTTCTACATCGGCCTCATCCCGGACTTCGCCATCGTCCGTGACCACAACAAGGGCATCATCAGCAAGGTCTACGACCTGCTGGCGGTGGGCTGGCGCGGCACCAACCGGCAGTGGCACCACTACATGGCGGCCTACGGCTTCTTCGCCGCCTTCGCCGCTCCCCTGGTCCTCTCGGTCCACAGTGTCGTGTCCTGGGACTTCGCCATGGCCGTGACCGCGGGCTGGCACTCCACCATCTTCCCGCCCTACTTCGTCGCCGGCGCCATCTTCAGCGGCTGCGCGATGGTCATCACCCTGCTGCTGCCGATGTCCTACATCTTCGGGTGGAAGGACTACGTCAACGAGTGGCACTACGACGCGCTCGCCAAGATGTGCCTGCTCACCAGCGGCATCCTGACCTACGCCTACGCCACCGAGTACTTCATCGGCTGGTACAGCCAGAACCCCCACGAGTGGGAGATCTTCGCCTGGCGCGCCACCGGTGAGTATGCCTGGGCCTTCTGGCTGATGGTCTTCTGCAACTGCATCGCGCCGTTGCCCTGGTACATCCCCAAGCTTCGCACGAACCCCTGGGTGCTCTGGATCATCGCCGGCATCATCAACGTCGGCATGTGGATGGAGCGCTTCAACATCGTCGTCAGCTCCACCGCCCACGGCTTCGACCCCGCCATGTGGCGCATGTACGCGCCCTCCATGTGGGAGATCGGAATCCTGCTCGGCTCCGGTGGCTGGTTCTTCATGTACTTCCTCCTCTTCTCCAAGACGATGCCCGCCGTCGCCATCATGGAGATCAAGGAGCTCATCGCAGCGCCCGTGAAGGGCCATGTGGAGGCCAAGTGAGCACCGCCGCCGCTGCGCCGCCAACCACGCGGATCAAGGCTGTCTACGGCCACCTCGATCTCTTCCTGACTGCGGTCGACCGCCTCAAGCGGGCCGGCATCGTGGGCTGGGAAGTGGTCAGCCCCCTCCCCCGCCACGAGATCCTGGACATCGTCTACGAGGGCCGGCCGTCGCCGGTTCGCTGGTGGACGCTGACCGGCGCGGTCTCGGGCCTGGTGGGTGGCTTCCTGCTCACCTCTCTCACCGCCGCGCAGTGGCCGATGATCAACCCGGGCGGCAAGCCCGTCGTCGCCCTGCCCGCCTACGCGGTGATCATGTTCGAGTGCACCATCCTCATCGGGGCCCTGTTCACCGGCCTTGGCATGGTGGTCCACACCGGACTTCCCGGCTTCTTCCTCGACAAGGCGCTGCAGGACCCGCGATTCTCGGACGACAAATTCGGCATCGTGTTCACGCGCGCCCACGCCGCTGACAAGGACCGGATCGTGAAGATCCTGGCCGATGCCGGCGCGCTCGAGGTCGCCACCGGCGACGACGCGATCTACGAGGTGCCCAATGCATAGCGCCAAGCTGCTCAAGGCCGGTGCGGCGACCCTGGTCGGAGGCCTCCTGGTCTCGACGGTCGCCGTGGCCCTGCCCTGGGACATCGACATGGCCGACTCGCAGGCCGTCCGCGGCTACGAGTGCTGGGAGTACACGGTCGACGAGGAGGGCAAGCGCGTCTGCATCCGCGCCATGCAGCCCCTCCCCGACGGCGTCGTCTCCCAGGAGCATCCGTTCAGCCCCACCCCGTTCAAGACGGTGGCGCCGGACAAGATGGACATCGCGGCCTGGACCGCGATGAAGAACCCGCTCGAGCCCACCCCCGAGGTGCTGGCGACCGGCGAGACCATGTTCCGGACCTACTGCGCCCCCTGCCACGGCGTGCCCGACGACAAGGGCGTCATCGCCAACCTCGGCACCGTGGCGCAGCCCGGGCGTATGGCCGGCGTGGTCGCCCTCGCCGGCGAGACCGGCGTGCTCTCCGCCCGTACCGATGGCCAGGTCTACCGGGTCATCCGCATGGGCAACGCCATCATGCCCCCGTACAACTGGGCCATGAGCGACGACGAGATGTGGTCGATCGTGCACTACTCCCGCACCCTCGACAACGGTCAGTACATCCCCCCCGAGCCCGAGCCGACCGACAACGGCGGTGAGGAGGCCCCGGAATGAGCGCTGAACACACCGATGTGAACGCCGTCATCGAGGCGATCCCTGGTCGGTCCATCCCCATGCCGGTCCTCGCCGGCGCGGGTGCGGCCATCCTGGTGGGTCTCGGCGGCTTCGGCTACGCCGCGGGCACCGGCCAGTGGACCTGGGCCTGGGGCTCCGTCCTGGTGGGCATCGTCTTCACCATCGGCCTGTCGATGGGCGGCGTCATGTTCGCCGCCATCCTCTCGCTGACCAAGGCCCACTGGGGCCGGCCGCTCAAGCGGATCGCCGAGTCGTTCGGCCTCTTCCTGCCGGTCGCGTGGCTGGCGCTGGTCATCTTCCTGGTCGCGGGCAACGGCCTGTACCCCTGGAACCCCAGCACCTTCGTGGACCTGTCCCACTCGGGCCTGGACCTCACCGAGACCGGCTCCGTCGCGCTCGCCGCCCACAGCGACTTCGCGCTCGAGACCAAGCCCTTCTGGCTGAACCCCACGTTCTTCATCGCCCGTCAGGCGCTGGGGACCCTGCTGCTGTTCGGCCTCGGCCTCGGCTTCGTCTTCATGAGCCTCCGCCCCGACCTCCAGCGCGCCAAGGCCGTGCTGGGCGACAAGGCGCCGGGCTGGTGGGGCATGATCGCCGGCAGCAGCACCGACTGGCAGAAGACCATGGGCCAGTCCGAGCACATCCAGCAGGCCCTGGGCGTCATCCTCGGCTTCTCCTACGCAGTCATCATGAGCATGGTCGCCTTCGACCTGCTGATGAGCCTGTCGCCGTGGTGGTACGCCAACATGTTCGGCGCCTGGTTCTTCGTGAGCTGCGTCTGGACCGCGATGGCGATGATCGGCATCTACAGCCTGCTCTCGAAGGAGTGGCTCGGCATCGGTGAGCGCATCACCAAGTCGGTCACCCACGACCTCGGCAAGCTCATCCTGGGCTTCACGATGTTCTGGGCCTACACCACCTTCGCCCAGCTCCTGCCCATCTGGTACGGCCAGCTCCCCGAGGAGACGGACTACCTGCTGGTGCGCCTGTACCCGCTGACCGACACCGTGCCCGCGGGCCACGTGCCCTGGTACCTGCTCGCCCAGGTCGTCGGCGCGATGTGCTTCCTCATCCCCTTCACGGTGCTGCTCTCCCGCGGCATCAAGAAGATGAAGTGGCCCTTCATCGGCATCCTCTCGGTCATCCTCATCGGCGTCTTCCTGGAGCGCAGCCTCCTGGTCTACCCGAGCGTGAACATCGAGCCGACGTTTCCGGTCCTGAACCTCATCCTCATCGGTGGCGGCGTCTGGATCGGCTTCATCGGCCTGTTCATCCTGGTCGTGACCGCGGTGCTCTCGAAGCTTCCCCCGCTCAACATCGCGGACCCGAAGCTCGAGCCCCATCCCTGGGAAGAGCACGTGCACAGCCTCGATCAGGGCCACCACCACGCCGCGAAGTAGTCGCGGCGCCCCCTCGAAGCCCCGAACCCCGGCCCTGCGCCGGGGTTCTGTGCGTCTGGACCTCGGCATCCGCCGGGGTCCTCCTGCTCAGGGCATCGGGTCCGTGGTGCGCAGGAAGCCGTGGATCCGCGGCGTGCTGTCGGGGACCGTGTGCGGGCGCGGCGAGTGGTCGGTCATCAGCCACACCGACAGCATGTTCGGGTGGTCATCCGCGGCGTGGACCAGGTGGATGGGCTCGTTGTCGAGGAAGGCGACCAGCGGGCTGCCCTCCTCCACGAGCGTCTCGAGCGCGAACCGCTTCCAGTCGCTGTCGGTCTGGTCCGAGGTCGGCTTGGTCCACAGGCCGTCCCCCGCGGGGTCGATGGGGAAGCCGTAGCGGTCCAGGCACGCCAGCGTGCTCGGTCGCTGGGTGTGGGTACGCCCGGTCAGGTAGATGATCCGGGCGCCGCGATCGCGGAGCTGGCGGACGAAGCGCGAGGCGCCCGGCAGCGGCAGATCGTGGATGACGAAGGGATCGTCGAAGAAGGCCGCCTCCCAGTGCGGGCGAAACTCCGCGGCCAGGGAGCGCGCCTCGTCCGCGGGCAGGCCCAGTCGTCGAAGCGTGGCCTCGAAGCTCCAGTCCTCGAAGTGCTCGATCCGCAGTCCCGCCAGGCGCACATCCCCGCGGCTGTCGGCCCACGCCCGCGCGATCCGCACCTGGCGCGGTCGGTTGTCGAACAGGCAGCCGTCCAGGTCCAGCGCGACCACCGCACCCAGCGGGGCCTCGGCCGCCCGCTGCAGGATCCGGTCCAGCACCGCGTCCTGCGCCGGACTGCGGTGCATCAGGTCGTACGCCATGGTCAGCCCCCGAGCTCGACGTCGAGGCTGCGGGCCAGCTGGACCATGTCGCCGTTCAGGTCGACGAAGCGGGTGTGGGCGGCCTCCTCCAGGGGCACGGACAGGATCTCGCCGTTGCGCAGGCAGACCATCTCGCCCCAGCGGCCCTCGTCGACCAGCGTCGCGGCATGGGCGCCGAAGCGCTGGGCCAGCAGGCGATCCGAGGGCACCGGCGAGCCCCCCCGCTGGAGGTGACCGAGCACCATCGCCCGCATCTCGGCCTCGATCCTGCCCTCCAGCTGGGAGATCAGGATGCTGGCCGCCCCGCCGCCGCGCTTGAGCCGCTGCTTGCGCTCGGACAGCGTGAGCTCGCGGCCGTCGGGCTCGGCAGGCAGGGCCCCCTCGGCGACGACGACGATGGTGAAGAGCCGGCCCTTGTCGTGGCGGCGGTGGATGCGCTTGCTGACGCGCTCGGCGTCGTAGGGCAGCTCGGGCAGCAGGATGACGTCCGCCCCGCCAGACAGGCCCGAGTGCAGGGCGATGTGCCCGGCGTCCCGGCCCATGACCTCGAGCACCATGACCCGGCGGTGGGACTCCGCGGTGGTCGTCAGCCGGTCGATCGCCTCGGTCGCCACGTCCACGGCGGACTGGAAGCCGAAGGTGCGGTCGGTGCCGGCGAGGTCGTTGTCGATGGTCTTGGGCACGCCGATCACCGGCACGCCCGCCTCCTGCATGAGCCGCAGGCCGATCTTCTGGGTGCCGTCGCCGCCGATGACGACCAGGCCCTCGATCCCCTCCTCCCGCACCGCGTCGGCGACCTTGCCGGAGACGTCCTGTACGCCCGCGTCGGTGTGGTAGGCGAAGGGATCGCCCTTGTTGGTCGTGCCCAGGATGGTGCCGCCCAGCGCGAGGATCCCCTTCACCGCGTCCCGATCGAGCTCGCGGATCCGTCGAGGGTGGTCGAGCAGGCCGTCGAAGCTGTCCTCGATGCCGATCACGGTCCAGTCGAGCTTGAACAGCGCCCGCCGGGTGAACGCCCGGATCACCGCGTTGAGGCCTGGCGCATCACCGCCCCCAGTCAGAATGCCGACACGACGACCCACACACCCTCCATGGTCGCGGCCCATGCCGCCGCGGTCGCTCATCCTATGAGAGCGGGCCGTCCCTGTCTTGGCCAAAGCAGGGCCCGGCGACTATGGTGGGGCCTCTCCCCCCGCGCTCCCGCGCCCCCTCCCTCCCCTCCCCGCCTCCATGAACACCCTGTTCCACCAGGACATCGTCGTGGCCCCCCTCGGCTCGGGGTCGCGCGGCAACGCCACGTACATCGGCGACGGCCGCACCGGCGTGCTCATCGACTGCGGCCTGTCCACCCGCCAGATCCTGCTTCGCATGCGCCAGATCGGCCTCGAGGACGCGCCCATCGACGGGGTGTTGATCACCCACGAGCACGCCGATCACGTCGCCGGGGCCGCCATCCTCGAGCGCAAGCGCACCAAGGCCACCGGCCAGGCGCCCATGTTCTTCATGACGCCCGGCACCGCCCGCGGCGTGCCCGAGCGCTGTCGGCCCCAGAACATCACGCTCATCGAGGCGGGGGGCGCCTTCACCCTGGGGGGCCTCCGCATCGAGCCCATCTCGGTGCCCCACGACACCCGCGATCCCGTCTGCTACACGGTCGCCAGCGGGGCCACCCGGGTCGGCGTCATGACTGACCTGGGCACGCCGACCCGCCTGCTGGTGCGCCAGCTCGCCAGCCTCGACGTGGCCGTGCTCGAGTTCAACCACGACCAGGACATGCTCCGCGACGGCGACTACCCCTGGCACCTCAAGCAGCGGATCCGCGGGCACCACGGCCACCTGTCCAACCGCCAGGGCGCCCGGCTGCTCCACGACGCCGCCAGCCTCTCCCGCCGGCTGCAGCACGTCATGCTCGCCCACCTCTCGGACGAGAACAACACCCCCGCCCGCGCCATGGCCATGGCCGAGCTCGCCATCGAGCGCGCCGGCCGTCCGGACATCCGCCTGCGGATCGCCGAGCAGGACACCGCCATCGAACCCGCGGTCCTGCGCAAGCCGATGACCTTCGACACCCCGCAGAAGGTCCGCGCCCCCGCCAGCGTCAGGCCGGCGACGTCCCGGCGAGAAGACGCCTCGAACGCCGAGGAAGCCCCCGTTCTCCAGCAGGCGCTCTTCCCCCGCGGGTGATTGCTGCGGCTCCCGTCAGCTCCCCTGCAGGGCCCGCCGGCGGCGCCTCACCACGCGCCGGGTGCGGGCCCGACGGCGCCGCTCGCCGACGAAGCCCATGATCCCGGCGATGACCGGGGGCGCCCAGCCCCAGACGAGCCCCGCCGCCCACGGCAGGATCCAGTACCAGGACCCATCCCGCGCCTCGCTGCCGATCGCCAGCGCTGCGACCACGAGCACCGAGCCCAGCAGGTAGGCGCCGCCGAAGGTCCGGGCCCGCCACGGATGGCCGTCGAGCCCGGCGAGCACGGCGCCCGCAGCGCAGGCACCGGCAAAGGCGAGGTGTCCGGGGAGCAGCAGCCAGGCCGTGCCGCCGGCGAGCGCGAGGGGCACCAGCACGATGCCCAGGAGCGCGCCAAGCACGGCCAGCAGCGACTGCACGCTAGAAGCCGCCCATCCCGCCCCCGCCGCCCATGCCCTGGGAGCCGAGCTGCTGGAGCAGGGCGTCGAGGTCGGGAGCGGGCTCCTCGGTGGTCACGGCGTCGGCGGCGATCCAGCCAAACGCGTTGTCCGGCGTCATCACCCGCAGGCGGTCGCCTTCGACGACCAGCACCACCAGCCGGTCGTCCTTGCTGAACTTGGGACCCGCGGTGTCAGCGTCGGGGAAGCGGGTCGAGGGCGTGGCGGCCCGCGCGAACACGGTGTCGCCCACGTCGATGCCGGCCCCTTCGACCGGGGCGTCTCCAGCGTCGTCCTGGGCGAGTGCCGCAGGGGCGACGACGAGCACGGCACCCAGCAGCAGGGCGCGGAGGCACGAGACGGGAGCGACGGACACGCGCATGGACAAACCCTCCGGGCGGGACCGGTACACCGGCCGCCATCGGGGCGCCAGTAACGCGGAGGGCTCCACAGCGTCGCCTCCCCCCACAGGCTCAGTCGGTGGACTTCGGCGCCTTCGCAGCCTTCACCGCCTTGCTCGAGGCCGGCGTCTCAGCGAGCGGGACCTCGACCGTGGCGTCGTCCTCCGCCTCCAGCTCGACCGGATCCTCGTCCGCGTCCGCGTCGTCGACCACGGGATCCTCCACCGGCTCCTCGACCTTGGGCTTGCCCTTGGCCCTCGCCGCCTTGCGTGCGGCCCCGCGGTCCTTGGCGTCGGGCTCCTCCACCGCCCGCACCGCATCGGCGAGGGGCTTGAGGTGCACCGAGAGCTGGACCTCCAGGCTGTGGCTCGTGATCAGCTCCAGAAGATCTTCCTTGATCTTGAGCTCATCCAGGTAGTTCCTGGCCTCTCGCGCGACCAGCCGCACCGCCTCGGTCTTGGCCCGGTCGCTCATCTCCAGCATGCCGCCCAGCACCTCGCGGGTGTCCTCGGCCAGCTCGCGCTGGTTGAGCAGCCGCCCGAGCCGCCGCCGGATCCCGGTCCTCGGCCGCCCTTCCTCGTGCGCGTGCTCGTCGTCCCCGTTGCGCTCGTCCTCGGCCATGCATCCTCCCGACACCGCGACTGTACGTAGACACGAAGGCCCCGCCCGCAAGCCGCGCACCCTCAATCCCGGGGGCAGCCCTCCGATGGAGGAGCGACCCAGGAGTCGACGTGTCCAACGCAACCGCACCGCCGGGACTGGAACGCGCCCACGCCCTGCTGCGCAACGGTGATCGCACCGGCGCAGTCTTGGCTGCCAAGCAGGCGCTCCGTCCCCTCACCTCCGATCCCGAGGTCCTGCTCCGCGCGGCGACCACGGTCTACGAGATGGGCCTGCCCCAGGTGGCCGAGTCCGCCTTCCGCCGGGCCCTGCACCGCAACCCCGCGAGCGCGGACTGGCGCTACCGCTGGGCTGTGTTCCGCCTCGTCACTGGCTTTCCGGCCGACGCCCTCGCCGAGGTCGACTCGCTGCTCGCCACCCACGACAGCCCCGACCTGCACGCTCTGCGCGGCCTCTCCCTGCGCCGCCTCGGCCGCACCGACGAGGCCGCCCGCGCCTACCAGGACGCCCTGCGCGGCGATCCCGAGCGCATCGAGTGGTGGAACCACGTCGGCGACATGCGCCTCGACCAGCGCCGGCTCGAGGACGCGATCCGCGCCTACAACGCCGCCCTCGTGGCCGCCGGTCGCCGCAAGGACGCCCCGCCGCGGATCGTCGCCTACTCCCTGCTCCGCCTCGCCGACTGCTTCGCCAAGAACAACATGGTGCGCGAGGCGTGGCGCTTCTCCGAGTCGGCCCTCGAGCTCACCCCCGCCGACCCCCGGGCGCGGTGGAACGATCTGCACCTGCTGCCGATCATCTACGAGACCGAGGGTGAGGTCGCCGAGGTCCGCCAGCGCTATGGCGAGCGCCTCGACCGCATGATCGCGTCCCTCGACCTCACCAGCCCCCTGCCCGCGAGCCGGGCGGTCGCCGGAATGAAGCTCCCGTTCTACCTCCACTATCAGGGCGGCGACATGCGCCCGATCATGGAGCGCTACGGGCGGGTCGTCGGCGCGTGCATGCAGGCCTGGCGCCCGGACCTCGCCGAGCCACCCGATCCGCCACTCCCGGTGAACGGCAAGTTCAAGGTCGGCTTCTGCAGCTACCTGTTCCGTCGGCACACCGTCAGCAAGCTCTTCAACGGCTGGATCCGCGAGCTCGATCGCAGTCGTTTCGAGGTCCACGCGTACCACCTCGGCCCCGAGATGGACGAGACCACTGCCGGCATCCGCGCCGCCGTGGACCACTTCGAGCACCTTGTCGGCGCGGACGCAGCAACCGTGTGCACCCGGATGCGAGAGCAGGGGTTGCACGCCGTGATCTTCCCGGAGCTGGGCATGGCCACCACCCCGTACCAGGTGGCGGCCCTGCGCGCGGCTCCGATCCAGGCGGTCGGCTGGGGGCATCCCATCACGACCGGCCTCGACACCGTGGACCTGTTCCTGTCGTCCGAGGCGATGGAGCCCGACAACGGCCAGGAGCACTACACCGAGGAGCTCGTGCGCCTGCCGGGCCTCTCCATCACCCCCAGCCGCCCGATCGCCCCGTCCAGCCGCGACCGCGCGAGCTTCGGCCTCGCCGCGGACGACGTCGTCTTTCTCGTGCCCCAGTCGCTGTTCAAGCTGCTGCCGGACGGCGATGACGTGTTCGCACGGATCCTCGCCCAGGTGCCCCGCGGACGCCTGGTCTTCCTGCACAACCAGAGCGAGGTCGTCACCGGGCTGTTCAATCGCCGCCTCTCCCAGGCGCTCGCCCCCCGCGGGGTCGAGCCGGAGTCGCGGATCGTCTTCCTGCCCCAGCTCGACTGGGCCGACTACCTCGCCCTGAACGGCCACGCCGACGTCTTCCTCGACGGCCTGACCTGGTCGGGGGGCATGACCACCCTGGAGGCCATCTCCCAGGGGCTCGTGCCGGTCACCCTGCCAGGCGAGGTCATGCGCGCGCGCCACACCGCCGCCATCCTCTCCGAGCTGGGCGACACCTCTACGGTCGCATCCGACGTCGACCAGTACGTGGAGATCGCGGTAGCCCTGGCCAGGGACCCCGCGGGTCGCAAGGCGCTGGGCGAGCGCTTGCAGCGGGCACTACCCAGGATCTACGACGATCCTCGCCCGACGACCGCGCTGGAGGGCGTGCTGGAGTCCGCGCTGGCCCGGTGGTACGCCAGCCGATCCACGCGGACGAAGCCCATCAACTACCAGAGGAAGCCGACGCTGGCCTGAGGCACGAAGCCGTACGTCCCGATCCGCATGCCCACCGTCACCTGCAGGGGGTTGGGCGGGTCGTACTGCGCCGCCAGGCCAAAGTTCGGGTAGGGCGAGCCATAGCTGTCGAAGAACACGCCCAGCACGGTGGTCTGCAGCTGCCAGCGGCGGGTGAGGTTCCAGTCCATGTAGATCGCCGTGTCGACGCCGGTGTAGACCGACGACGCGCCGTACATGCGCAGGCCGCCGCCGATCTTCAGCCCCACCCCGTCGACGGCGGAGCGCCCGATCTTCCACTCGCCCTGGAGCGCGGTGGGCAGGCCGAGCTCGAAGCCGAACAGGAAGCCCTGGCGATCGTCGCCGCGCTTGAGGGCCCCACGGCGAGGACGTGGGGCGTACGGCGAGTAGGCGCCTCGGTCGGCCGCACTCAAGTTGGAGCGGCGCAGCTGATCGGCGGCGAGGTCGGCGGCCGCACGAAAACCCGCTTCGTACTTCGGATACTTGACCGCGGCAGGAATGGCGAGGTCGAGCGCTTCCTGGTAGCGACCCGCGGACAGCAGGGTCGTCACCCGGTCGAGCACCTGCGCGCCGGACATCGCGCCGTCGACCGGCTCGTCAGACTCGGGCTCGTCGGTGGGCTCGGCCTGGGTGAAGCCCTCGGGCAGGGGCTGATCGCCGGCGAGCCA
>CALATR010000193.1 GCA_937891875.1 uncultured Pseudomonadota bacterium
CCAGCGCACGCGCGCGCGGCCCTCCGGCTCACGGGGTCAGGACGTGAGGGGTTGGACTTCCACGCGGCAGGATGCAACCCCTCTCGTCTTGACCCCCGTGGTTGGGATGGTGGTGGGTCGAGGGACGGGCGGGGGACATGGGCGGGCCGAGGGACCGCTCGGCACAGAGGCTCAGAGGCACAGAGGGGGTCACAGAGGGGGGGCACCACTTCTGGGCGGGAGTGGGTCTGGCCCCACGCTGGCGATCGCCTGAAACAGGCTTTCAACTTTATTTTCATGGACACTGATGACTGATGGAACGCTCCCTCCAGGTGCGGGGATTGCCTTCGGCGGCGGGCCAGCTCTCTGTGAGGCCTCGGTGTCTCGGTGCCTCTGTGCCGAGCGGTGCCGCGCCCCTCCCCTGGCCTCCAGCGCCCCTCCTTTGTCCCCTCCCGTGCCCCCCGCCTCCGATGCTCGACGCCCCCCGTGCACACCACCGCCTCCGTGCTACGGACCTCCCCCTTCCTGATCCGGAGTCCGCCATGTCCAACGTCCGTGTCGAGTACGACAGCATCGGTCCTGTCGAGGTCCCCGCCGACCGTCTCTGGGGGGCGCAGACCCAGCGCTCGCTCGAGAACTTCAAGATCAGCACCGAGAAGATGCCGCGCGAGCTGATCCTCGCCCTGGCGAAGGTCAAGCGCGCCGCGGCGACCGTGAACCACGACCTGCAGCGCCTCTCCGACGACAAGGCGAACGCGATCATCGCCGCTGCGGACGAGGTCCTCGCTGGGGAGCACGCCGACGAGTTCCCGCTGGCCGTGTGGCAGACGGGCTCGGGCACCCAGTCGAACATGAACATGAACGAGGTGCTGGCCAACCGGGCCAGCGAGATCCTGGGCGGCGTGCGCGGCGAAGAGCGCCTCGTGCACCCCAACGACGACGTCAACAAGGGCCAGTCCAGCAACGACGTGTTCCCGACGGCCATGCACGTCGCCGCCGTGCACGCGGTCTACACCGAGCTGCTGCCGGCGCTCACGTACCTCCGCGACGCCCTCTCCGAGCGCGCCGCCGCCTTTGCGGGCATCGTCAAGATCGGCCGCACCCACCTGCAGGACGCGACGCCCATCTCCCTGCAGCAGGAGTTCAGCGGCTACGTCGCCCAGCTGGACCACGGCATCGCCCACGTCAAGGCCGCCCTGCCCCACGCCTGCGAGCTCGCCCTGGGCGGAACCGCAGTTGGAACCGGCCTGAACGCCCACCCGGAGTACGCGGTCCGGGTCGCCGCAGAGCTCGCCCGCTTCACCGGACACCCGTTCACGACCGCCCCCAACAAGTTCGAGGCGCTCGCCGCGAACGACGCGATGGTGCACCTGCACGGCGCGCTCAAGACCATCGCCGCCAGCTACTTCAAGATCGCCAACGACGTGCGCTGGCTGGCGTCGGGCCCCCGCTGCGGCATCGGCGAGCTGGCCATCCCCGCGAACGAGCCGGGCTCGTCGATCATGCCGGGCAAGGTCAACCCGACCCAGTCCGAGGCGCTCACCATGCTGGCGGCCCAGGTCATGGGCAACGACGTGACCGTCAACATCGGCGGCATGTCCGGCAACTTCGAGCTGAACGTCTTCAAGCCGGTCATCATCCACAACGTGATGATGAGCATCCGCCTGCTGGCCGACGGCGCCCGGAGCTTCACCGACAACTGCGTCGTGGGCATCGAGCCGGTCCAGGAGCGCATCGACAAGCTCCTGCACGAGTCGCTGATGCTGGTCACCGCGCTCAACCCGCACATCGGCTACGACAACGCGGCGAAGATCGCGAAGAACGCCCACAAGAAGGGCACGACGCTCAAGCAGTCCGCCATCGAGCTGGGACTGCTGACGGCCGAGCAGTTCGACGCCTGGGTCAAGCCCGAGGACATGATCGGCCCGAAGTAGGCCGGGGAGGTCGCGGCGCGGTCAGATCGCCCACAGCAGGGCGATCCCCAGCGCCGCGACACCCACGATGGACAGGGCGATGCCGACCGCGGTGACGATCCCGAAGGCGCGGTCCTCGGCGTTCGCCGGCGTGTTCGTGCGCGCAGGCGCGGCCATGACCTCGGCGGCCTCGTCGGCGTAGGGCGCGACGACCACGTCCTCGAGCTCGGCGCTCACTTCGACGATCGGGAGCTCGTCAGCGGGCGGGAAGGTCCGGCCCGGGTCGATAGGCTCCGACGCCACCGGCGAGCGCACCTCCGGGGCGGTGTCGGCATCGCCGACGCCCTCGGGCTGCTCCCACTTGGGGGTGACCAGCTCCAGGTGGGGGATCCCCAGGCTCTCGAGGTCGGTCCCGACCACAGTGGCCGCCTCCTCCTCGTCATCCTCGATGTCCCCACCGATGATGGTGAGCAGGACGGGCTCGTCGGACTGATCAGACTGGACCACGGCCTGGTTCGCGCGGCTCATGCACACCTCACAGGCGTGGGGGATCGGATCGGAGGGGCAAAACCTTCTTGCTCTCGGCTGGCGATCGCTCCCGCGCCAGATCCGCAACATCCCCGCGCACCCCCGTGCGCAGCAGCAGAGACGCGGTAGGCGTCGGCATGACCCACGATCTGAAGCCGGCGACCTTGCGCATCACCATCTCCGGGTCCGACCACCCGGGGATCACCGCCGCCCTGTTCGAGGTGCTGGACAGCCAACAGGCGGAGCTGCGCGACCTGGAGCAGTTCGTCCTGCACGGCCACCTCTCCCTCGGGATGCTGGTCGCGGTGGCCGAGGAGCGGGCGATGGGCACGGTGAAGGACCTGCTGTTCGTCGCCAGTGAGCTAGGCTTGAACCTGGACTACGGCCGGGTGGACCCATCCGCCCAGCGCAACCCGGGACGCCTGGCCGTCACCGCGCTCGGCGACCCCATCCGCCCCCGCCACGTGCAGCGCCTGGCCGAGTGCCTGGCCGGCCACGGCGCCAACATCGCCGCGATCGAGCGCCTCTCCGAGGGACGGCTGACCGCGCTGGAGGTGCTGGTCGACGAGCCCGAGATCGGCCCCGACGCGCTCTCCCCCGAGCCGGGCAGCCTGCGCAAGAGCCTGCTCGAGCTGGGGCTCGCCGAGGACTTCGATCTCGCCGTGCAGCGCGAGGGACTCGCTCGCCGCAGCAAGCGCCTCATCGCCTTCGACATGGACTCGACCCTCATCCAGGTGGAGGTCATCGACGAGCTGGCCCGCAGCTTCGGCGTAGGCGAGCAGGTCGCCCGGATCACCGCCGAGGCCATGGGGGGGCGGCTCGACTACGCCGAGAGCCTGCGCCGTCGGGTCGCCATGCTGGAGGGGCTTCCCTACGACGCCGTGCAGGACGTCGCGAGCCACCTGCCGCTCACCGACGGCGCCGAGCGCACCGTGCGCGCGCTCAAGAACCTGGGCTACCGCACCGCGGTGATCAGCGGCGGCTTCGACGTGGCGGCGGACCGGCTCAAGGAGCGCCTGGGCCTCGACCACGCCCACAGCAACCGCCTCGAGGTGGTCGACGGCCGGCTCACCGGCAAGGTGATCCCGCCGATCGTCAGCCCGGAGCGCAAGGCGGAGATCCTCCGCGACATCGCCGCTTCCGAGGGCATTGGCATGGAGCAGACCATCGCGATCGGCGACGGCGCGAACGACCTGCGCATGCTCGAGGCCGCCGGGCTGGGCGTGGCCTTCCACGGCAAGGCCGCCCTGCGAGAGGCGGCGGACACCGCGCTCTCCAGGGGCGGGCTCGACCGGGTGCTCTACCTGCTCGGCTTCCGCGCCTCCGACGTCGAGGCGCTGGCCAAGTAGAGCGCCCGGCTACGGCCGGACCATGCCGCTGACGTCACCGCCGAGGTCTTCGGTGGAGTCGTGGAGCAGCTGGCCCATGTAGTCGAAGTTGTGGGCGTACGCGCCGGGCTCCTTCGACCAGTACTGGTAGTTGAAGCTGGCCTTCAGCAAGGCGGGCGTCCAGGCGCTGAACGCGTTGCTGCGGGTGGCCTCGCCGGCGTCGCACACGCCGTTGCCGTTCGTGTCCTTGAACCAGTACGGGTAGGCCGAGTCGTCGTTGCAGATCCCCGAGCCGCCGGCGAGGGCAGTGGCCTGCATCCGGGCGTAGAGCGCGGTCGCCATGCCCTCGAGCTCGCCCTTCAGGCCCTCGGTCGCGTTGCCGTCGCCGTCGTAGTCGATGCCGGCGCGGGCGCGGCCCCGGATCTGGTCCGCGCTCTCGACCGAGATGTGGCACGCGGTGCAGGCCTCGATCGCATCGGCGATCTGGAAGCTGTGGCCGGTCTCGATGGGGTTGTGGCAGTCGGTGCAGCGGTCGCCGCCCGGGTGCAGGGTCCACGGCCCGGCGTAGCTGCGCTCGTCGTACTGGTAGCCGACCGCGGCGTCCGCCCCGGCGCGGGTGGATGCGGCGGGCAGGTAGTGGATGTTCTTGAACGACAGCCGTCCCGAGGCGATGGCCGCGTCCACGCTGTCGCCGGACTCCCGACCGACGTGGCAGCTGCCGCAGAGGTGGTCGCCGCCCAGGTCGTCCAGCACGGTGCCGTTGGGGAAGGTGATGCTCGCCACCTCGCGCACGCTGAACCCCGGGATCTCGGTGTGACAGGTCTCGCACTCGAGCCCGTTGTCCGGAGCGACCGAGGTCGAGCCGACCCCGTACTGCAGGTAGAAGTCGAGCCCGGCAGCGCCGCCGTGGCAGCGGGAGCACGAGCCCGAGACGCTCTCGTTGCTGTCCCAGTGCCGCGCGGCCTCGCCCGCCCCGTTGAAGTGACCGGGGTCGTTGCGGGTCAGCGCGGACACGTCGACCGCACCGCCGTTCGCGGTGTTCAGGTCGGCGATGCTGTCGTGGAGCAGCTGGATGACGTACTTGCCGTTGTGGGCCCAGGAGCCCGGGTCCTTGCTGACCACCTGATAGTTGTAGGCGGCCCGGAGCAGGCGCGGGGTCCAGGAGACGTAGCGGTTGCCGTAGTTGGCCTCGGACGCCGCACATGCGCCATCCGCATCGGTGTCGACGAACCAGTACGGGTAGGCCGCGCTGTCGTAGCAGACCCGCGGGTTGCCCTGGGCGGGCGGGTAGGCCTGGATGGCGGTGAACAGGGTCTCGGTGAGCCCGGCGACCTCGCCATGGATGCCCTCCTCCACGTCCCCGTCGCCGTCGTAGTCGGACGAGAAGGACGCCACCATGCGGATGTCGTGGAGCTTGTCCTTGGAGTCGACGCCGGTGTGGCACTCCCCGCAGGTGTCGACCTTGACCTCGAGGCTGTGCGGATCGTGGCAGCCGGTGCAGGTGTCGATCCCCTCGACGTGGCGGAACTTCCAGTCGTAGATCTGATCGGGGTACTGGGCCCCGCCCCGGACCTGGCCCGCGTACAGGGTCGCGCCGGCCGCGTAGTAGTGGATGTTCAGGAAGCCGAGCGCGTCGGACACGGTGTCGTCGTCGACGCCCGCGTCGGCGATGGCGGCCTCGACGTCATCCGAGGAGCTGCGTCCCTGGTGGCAGGTCATGCAGCGGGCCTCGGGGCCGAGGTCGTCGACGCGCTCCCCGCTGGGGAAGATGACGTGGTCGAGCTCGCGGGAGCCGGGGTTGTGGCACAGCTCGCAGTCGACGACGGTGCCCTGGGGGTGGCCGGAGTCGACCACGTCGGCCGCGCTCCCGTCTGCACCGATGCGATCGAGGAAGCCGGGGCGGCTGTGGCAGCCGGCGCACGTGCTCGGGATCTCGTCGTCCGCGTCCCAGTGACGGAAGGCTTCGGCGGTGCGATCGGCATGGCCCGAGGCCGCCCACACGTCCAGGTAGGGGATCTCCTGGGTGACGGTGATGCCGATCTGGCCGGTCTCCCCGGAGGTGGCGCCGCTGGCGGTGACGGTCGCGGTGCCCAGGCCCACCGCGGTGGCCACGCCCTCCGCGTCGACGGTGATCACATCGTCGTCGCTGCTGGACCAGGTGTAGGTCTCCGCGGCGGCGTTGACCGTGCGGGCGGTCAGGGTGGCCGAGTCGCCGAGCGCCAGCATGTACGCGCCCTCGACCACGACCACCGGATCCCCGGGGTCGGGCAGATCGGTGTCGGTGTCGATGCCGGTGTCGGCGGTGTCGATCGGCTCGCCATCGCAGCCGATCAGGCAGAGCGAGAGCATCAGGAACGGGACCAGACGTCGCAAGGGGCCTCCTGCACGCTTGCGATGTTGTGGGACGGGCCCCGGCGTGTCCACCCACCTTGTCGATCCTTGCGGTACCATCGTGATCGTCGACCTGGCCGCCACGAACGGCGAGGCGCGCTTGGTGACGTGCGCTACAGTCGCCGCGTCGAACGGAGAGGACTTGCGCCTGACCCTCACGCTCCTGCTGATCGGGTGTGGCCCCGCGATCCAGGCGGGAGAACCGCTGCCTGAGGTGTGGGAGAACACACCAGGACTCACCCTGGACGTGCGCGTTCGCACACCAGCCGGCGAGCCTGCAAGCGGGGTGTGGGTCGTGCTCGAGCCGGGCGGCAGGGACGCCCTCACCGATAAGGCCGGCGAGGCCACGTTCATCGGCCTGGATGAAGGCGCGTACACGGCCTCGTTCACCGTGCCGGGCAGTCCGCGGGAGATCCACGCCCTCGATCTCGCCGAGGATGCCGAGGTAGACTGGACCGCCGCACAGCCGCCCCCGGCGTTCGTCAGGGGCAGTGTGACCGACGCGGTGGGCGCACCGGTGTTCGGCGCAGTGGTGCAGCTGGGTGAGGACGTGGTGGCCACCAACATAGAAGGTGGCTTCGAGCTCCCTTCTCCCGGAGCGGGCACCTACACCCTGACCGTGGTCGGTCCCGGCTCTCCAGGTGCCAGGTTCGTGTCGGATCAGGTCCAGCTGCTCGACCACGCGGACGCCATCGTGCCCGTCGCCCTGCCCGGCACCATCGATCCCGACGCCACGCCGATCGGCTCGGAGGTGTGCGGGGTCTGCCACGCGGATCAGGTCGCGTCCTGGTCGGCCTCGGCGCACGGCCAAGCTGTGCGATCCCACACAGACCTCGCCGATCACCCGATCGCCAGCGCGGTCGCCGCGGGGGAGGCGATCCCCCTGTCCGGACCCGTGCTCGCCTGGGTCGTCGACGCGGAGGACGGCTGGCGGGTCGAGATCTTCGATGGCTTCGACGACTTCGACAGCTACCGGGTCACCCGCGTCGTCGGCGGGCACGGCCCGGGCGCCGCACTCCTCGGCGAGGTCGGCGGGCGCGAGGTGGTCCTGCCCGTCGCCTGGGTCGCCCCGGGGGAGGGACTCGGCGACGTGCCCGGTGGCTTCATCCCCGCCTGGACCGACGGCTGGCTCGACGGCGGGGGCCTGCGCTCGAACCCGGACCCGGTCGACTACGCGCTGTCCTGCGGCGGCTGCCACAGCACCGGTGCCGAGCTGGTCGAGGCGGGGTCGGGCTACGCGCTGCAGCCCGCCGGCGACGTGCCCGTCGAGCATGCCGTCGGCTGTGAGGCCTGTCACGGGGACGGCCTGTACCACCGCCGCCTGGCCAGCCGACGTCCCGCGTCCATCGTGAACCCGGCGCGGCTGGACGCCGGGCAGCAGCTCGACGTGTGCGCCCGCTGCCACGCCCGGGTCGACACCGCAGACCACCCCTTCGCCGACCAGCCCGCCTGGCCGGTGACCGAGGACGGCCGCATGCCGAACCCGCCCGGCATGCTGGTGCCCGACCGCGACGCCTACGCCGGCGTGTTCGCCAGCCGGGTGTTCGCCGATCAGGTGGGCGACCTGCGCACCTCGCCCCACCACACGGGCACCTACCGCGGCGCGTGCACCGACTGTCACGTGGCGCACGGCTCGGAGCACCCGGCGGACCTCCGCGCCGAGCCCCGCGACCCCGCCCTGTGCACCACCTGCCACCGCGACCTGACCAGCGCCTTCGCCCAGGCCGAGCACAACCGCCACCGCCGCTTCGCCCCCGGCGCGTGGAGCCCCGGCGCCTGCATCGACTGCCACTTCCCCCGTGGCCCGCTGGTCCTGCGCCCAGATCCCCTGTCCGGCGTCGGCGAGCATCGCGCCCACACGCTCGTGCCCTGGAGCGGTGCCGACACCGTCGCCGCCTTCGACGAGGCCGGCACCACCACCCTGTCCCCCGGCGAGGTCGCCGTGCCGCCGTGCCTCGACTGCCACCTGCAGGCCGCCGAGCGGTTGTGGGAGTTCGGACAGCCTTTTCCGGGACCCTACGGCGACCCCTACGTCCGCGCGAGCCACGAGAACCTGGGCCGCATCCAGGCCGAGATGTGGGGGGAGCGATGATCCCGCGCCTCACCCTGCTCCTGCTGCTCGCCGGCTGCGGTCGCGCGGTCGAGCCGTCCCCGGGCACCCCCGGCGCGCCCTTCCCCCACCCCACCGACTACGCCCACGGCACCCACGGGACCGACGCCCTCGCCGACCCGGCCTCCTGCGTGCAGTGCCACGACCCCGGTCCCGGGGCGACCGGCCTCGGCTGCCGCACCTGCCACGCCGCCTACCCCCATGAGGACGTGCGCGAGGGTGCCGTACACGGCCCGCTGTGGCAGGGAGACGCGACCGCCTGCACCGGCTGCCATGGTACGAGCGGCGAGCGCGCCCCCGCCGGCATCGCCGCGGGCACCTGCACCACCTGCCACACGAGCTTCCCCCACCCCGCGGGCTTCGCCACCAGCCACGGCCCGGTCGTGCGCGCCCACGCCGGCACCGAGGCCTGCGCCAGCTGCCACGACGTGCACGCCACCAGCGGAGATCCCGGCGGCTGTGCCCCCTGCCACGGGCCGGGCCGGGACGCGGGACCCTACCCCCATCCCCCCGGGTTCGCCGACAGCGCCATGCACGGGCCAGCCGCCGCGTCCGCCGGCAGCGACACCTGCACCGGGGCCTGCCATGGACCCGCCTGGACCGGGTTCGGACCGGGCTGCGCCACCTGCCACGACCTCTACCCCCACCCCGACGGCTTCGCGCAGCTCGGCCACGTCGCCTTCGTGCAGTCCCGGAGCGAGCGCGCCTGCCGCACCTGCCACGCCCCGGGCACCCCGACCGCGCCCGACATGCCGCTGACCTGCCGCGCCAGCTGCCACGGGGGCCAGCCATGATCGCGCTCCTGACGAGCCTGATCGCCCTGGCGGACCCGAGTCCCGGGCTCTCTCCCGAGGCGGTGGGCGGCGTGCCCGGAGTCAGCCTGGACACCCCGGTCGGGGTCAGCGTGTTCACCCGCACCGGCGTCGAGGGTCTGCCCACCCTGTCCGGCGACCCTGGCGTGCGCTTCGCCGAGCGCCTGGGCCTCGACGTGCGCGGGGACGACGGCTGGCGCGCGAGCGTGCGCGGCGGCATCCGGCTGGCGATGGACGCCGGGGACCAGCCACCCGGTTCTGCGCCTTGGACCGGCGATCTCTGGCGGGCGAGCCTGTCGTGGACCGGCCACGATCGCGCGCTCTCGGTCGGTCGTCAGGTGCGCCTGGACGCCCGCGGCTTCCAGCGCCTCGACGGGATCAGCGGACGGCTTCTGGGCGACGGACCCATCGCCTGGCAGGGCTGGCTGGGTCGGCGCTGGCACCCGGAGGTGGCCCGTCCCCGCAACGCCTGGGTCGGCGGGGTCGAGGCCACCGTGGACCTCGGCGAGCGCTCCCGCCCCGAGCTGGTCGTGGGCTTCGAAGGCCGGGAAGCCCTGGATGACACCGCGTCCTCCAGCCTGGATGCCCGCGCCTGGGGCCAGCTCCGGGTGCGCTCGGTGTACGGCCGGCGGGCCTCGCTCCTGGTGGAGGGGAACCGCGCCGGCAACCTGCGCGCCCGGCTCGACGGCAGCACCGCGGTCGGACGCCGGGTCGACCTGGGGGCCGAGGCGCGGTGGGAGGACCTGCCGCCCAGCACGGCGTTCGACCAGCCGCGAGCCCCGCTCACCTGGCTCGCACCCGACGGCTACGGCACCGGCACCGTGCGGATCCGCTGGACGAAGGGCGGCTGGGCCGTGCTCGCGGACGGCGGCCCCAGCGTGCGCCACCCGGGCAAGGACGGCGGCGAGGTGATCGGGGGTGGACTCGCCCAGCTGACCCTGGCCCGCAGCTTCGGGCTCGGCGAGCTGGCCGTGTACGGCATGTCCGCCGGGATCGGCCGCGCCCGGCTGAGCGGCGGCGGCCTCGGGGTCGACCTGGGGGATGCGGCCGCGTCCGTGCGGGTGCAGGGCGCTGCCTGGCACCTGCGCCCCCTCGACCAGGATCCCGCGATGATCGCCGAGGTTCGCGGGATCGGACACGCGGACGTCGCCCGCCTGGGAGCGGACCTCAACGGGGGCGGCGGCCTGGTGCTCGGCCTCTCCGGACAGGTCGCGGCCGGCAGCGATCGCCAGCTGAAGCCCTTCGTCCGCGCCGGGCTCGCCATCACGGGACGCTGGTCCCAGGCGGAGGCCCCATGAGCCGTCGCGAGGCCTCGAGGCGGGGTGCCGTGTGGGTCGGACTCACCGGGCTCGCCGTGCTCATCGGCATCACCGCGGTCGCAGGTCCCTCCGCCCTGCGCGCGGGTGGCCTCTCGGTCGACGCCCCCGCCCCCCGGGTCGCCGAGCCCCTGCCCTTCGATCACGACGCTCACGAGAAGACCTTCCGCAAGGAGCGGGTGACCTGCGTGACCTGCCACCCGGTTGGCCTGCGGGTCGACGGCACCGCACCGTCGGCGGATCTGCCACCTCCGACCTCCACATGTCACGGGTGCCACCTGCACGAGGTCAAGGGCGCGCCGCGCAAGGCAGACGGAACCTGCGGCACCTGCCACCCCGATCGGAGCGAGCTGGTGCCGGTCGACCACGGGCTGGGCTGGCTGGGCGTTCACGGGGGCGAGGCGCGGGCCCGGGGGCGCACCTGCACCGCCTGCCACGACGCCACCACCTGCGTCGACTGTCACGAGGGCCGCGGCGCCATGACCGCCAACCCCCACCCGCCCGGCTTCCGCGCCACCCACGGGGTGAAGGCCCGGCTGGACCCGAACAGCTGCTCGTCCTGCCACGTGCAGGACACCTGCACCGCCTGCCACACGGATGGGGTGACGCCATGGTGAGGCTTGCCGTGCTCCTCACCCTGCTCGCCGTGGGCTGCGAGGAGCCCGACTGCGTCGACATGTCCCGCACCGAGGCCGGGCTCGAGGTGGTCGAGGCCGAGCACCCGACCGGCTGGGGCGAGCCCGCCTGCGACGGCTGCCACGTGCGCGCCGCCCTGCACGACCGCAGCTGCACCCCGTACGTCGACCTCGCCTTGGTGCGCGCCCGGGTCGAGGCGGAGCCCGGCAACGAGAGCTGCGCGTCGTGCCACGGCGACAACGGGGTGGGCGAGTGAGGCCCGCGACGCTGGCCTGGACGCTCTCGCCGTGGGTCGGGCTGGGTGCGCTCGCCCTGGTCGGGCTGGTGGCCCACGGGGAGGGGCCGAGCCCGCACGGGCGCGAGGACGGCTGTCCGTCGTGCCACGTGGTGGAGGGGGAAACCCAGGATACAGGCCGACTCCGGGCCCCCGAGGACGTGAACGCGCGCTGCCTGTCCTGCCACCCGACCGCGGACATGCACCCGGTGGGCATGGCGCCGAGCCGGGCGAAGGTGCCGTCGGCCATGCCGCTGAACACGGAGGGCCAGGTCACCTGCGCCACCTGCCACGCCGAGCCCGCCCACGCCGGCCACCACGGGCCCGCTTCGGTCGCGGACCTGCCCGCCCCCTGGTTCCGCGGTGGCCCGTACGCGTCCACGACCACCTTCTGCCAGCAGTGCCACCCCGCCGACGGACCCGGCGCCCTGGCCCGGGTCAGCCCGCACACGATCCCCGCCTCGGCGAAGGACATCCGGGACGCCTCGTGCAGCGCGTGCCACAGCGGCATGCCCGTGCCCGGCTCCGCCCCCGCCGACGCCCACCTGCGCCTCGAGCCCGCCGCCGCCTGCCTCACCTGCCACCCGGGCATGCCCCACCACGGCGCCGCGACCCACCTGGCGCGGCCGGTTCCCCAGGGCACGAGCCTGGTGCTGGCCGAGGGCCGCATCGCCTGCTTCACCTGCCACGACGTGCATCGGCACGGCCCCACCGGCACCGCGGGCGGCCCCCTCGCCGAGCACCTCCGCGCCAGCGCCCGCAGCCACGAGTGGGCCAGCGTGCCCGCGGGCGCGGTCTACCCGGGCGATGATCCCGGCGGTGCCATGCTCCGCCTGCCGCTCGAGGGCGACGCCCTGTGCGCGGACTGCCACCGGGGGCATGCGCCGTGAAGATGCTTCGAACGCTGATCCTCGGCTTGCTGGTGGCCTGCTCCCTGAGCCTGCCTCCCCTCGCCGACGGCCCCCGCACCCTCCCCGCCACCGAGTCCTGGTCCACCCAGCTGGACCTCGTGCTGCCCACCGATCTGGTCGCCGTGGACGGTGGCCTGGCCGTGCTCGACGGCTACACCGGTCGGCTGTGGCCCGTCGGTGCCGACGGCGCCCTCGGCGAGCCCCGCGCGTCCGACGCCCTGCGCGGCGCCGTGCGCATGGCTCCCTCGAACGACGGTGGCTTCTGGGTCGCCGCGCCCGATGGCGGGGACGCGGGCGAGGTGCGGCGCCTCGACGCGGACCTGAAGCTCGTCCGCGCGACCGCCGTGCCCGGTGCAGTCGCGGTCCTCGGCCAGGCGGACGGGGTCGTGGTCGGCCTGCGTCACGGGGGTCTCGTCTGGCTCGGCGCCCAGGGGGACAGCCGCCTGCGCACCACCGAGGACGTCGACGGCGCACCGTTTGGCGCCATCGCCGACCTGGCCCGCGCCCCCGACGGCGGCGTGTTCGCGGTCGACGCGCTGGGCCACCGGGTGCACCACCTGACCGAGCAGGGCGTTCCCACCACCTTCGTCGGCGACTTCGGTCTGTGGATCGGCCGCATGTCCAAGCCCAAGGCGGTCGCGGTCGGGCCGGGCGACACGCTGGTGGTCGTGGACTCGGCCCTGTCCGCGGTCCAGCTCTTCGACCTCGACGGCAAGGCGCTCGGTGCGCTCGCCCTGGATGGGGAGATCCTGCAGCCGGCCCACCCGATGGCGGTGCACGCGGACGGCGAGCGCCTGGTCGTGCTGGACGCGCGCGGTCGCCTGCACGGCCTGTCCCTCACCGAGGCTGCCGTCCAGGAGGCCAGGGACAACGCCGATCTCCGCCACCTGCGCCACCCGCTGATCGACCCGGCCGAGGTGAAGCGCGCGGCCGGCGAGGCGCGCCTGTGCCTGCAGTGCCACGACGGGGTCGTCAACGACGACCGCTACGTCTGGGACCCCGCCCTCGGTCACCACCCGGTCGGGGTCGTGCCCGACAGCGCCGTGCCCGCCGCCTTCCCGGTCGACGACGACGGCGCCATCCGCTGCGGCACCTGCCACAGCCCCCACGGCACGTCGGAGCTCGCCGCGGTGCGTGCCGTCGACGACCCGGACGCCCGGAGCAGCCTGGTCCGCCACCAGGCGGGCGCGGACGATCTGTTCACCCGGTTGTCCCGCGAGGACTCGGCCCTGTGCCTGGGCTGCCACGACGACGCCGCCCACGACCAGGTCCTCGCCGAGCTGGGCCTGGGTGGCGGCGCGCACCCGGTCGGCGAGGCCCTGGCCCGGGCCCTCGCCGAGCGACCGGGACAGAGCGACGCCGGCCTGCCCCCGGGGATCGGCGGCAGCTGCCTCACCTGCCACACGCCCCACGGCGCCGCCCGCGGAGCCCTCGGACGGGACGCCGCTGGCGGAGCCGTGTGCGTCGCCTGCCACGAGGGTGCGGCCCACGGCCAGAGCCACCCGCTCGCCGGGACGAGCCCCTCCGCCGCCGCCTCCGCGGAGCTTCCCCTGGCTGAAAATGGCGGTCCGACCTGCCTCACCTGCCACGCGCTCGTCGCTGGCGAGGGGGAGTCGCTGCTCCGCGCCCCGGCCGACGGCACCCCCCTGTGCCGCTCGTGCCACCGCCCGGACGGTCCCGCCGCGGCCCCGCCGAGCCACCCGCCCCACGGCACGCTGAAGCAGGGCTGCCTCTCCTGTCACGACGTGCACGACGCTGCCGGCGAGGCCCACCTGCTGGCCCACGTCGGCACCAGCTCCGACCCCCAGGCCTGCGCCACCTGCCATGCGGCGCCCGGCAAGCGCGGACATCCGATCGGCGTGCCGCTGCCGTCAGGCCTGGTGAGCACCGACCTGGAGCCCGGTGTCGCCCACGGGAACGGAGCCCTCACCTGCGCCACCTGCCACGACGCCCACACGCCGACCGAGCCACGCACGACCTGCGCCGAGTGCCACGCCGAGCCCGCCGCCGCCGCTGCCCGGGGTGGTCACGGCGGCCAGGACTGCCTCGCCTGCCACCCCGCCCACGACGCGGCCCCGGCCGGTCCAGCACGCGCCAACCCCAGCGAGCGCGCCTGCCTCGCCTGCCACGGCCCGGGCGGCTCCGCGACCCGGATCGCCTCCTGGTCCCACGACGCCCCGGTCTTCGACGGTGACGGCCCCCGCTGGGAGCCCCTGCGCGGCCTGCTCCTGGTCGACAGCCGCGGCCAGCCCGTGCCCCCAGAGGCGTCCGGCACCCTGTCCTGCATCTCCTGCCACGAGGTCCACGGCCCCCACGCGGGCGAGCCCGGCGACCACCTGCGCAAGCCCGGCTGGGAGGAGCCCTGCGGCGCCTGTCACGGGCAGAAGGCGCGCGAGCTGTACCGCTGGTTCCACGATCCAGAGCGGAGGAAGCCGTGAGTCGCACCCTCGTCCTGGCCCTGCTCGCCTTCGCGATCGGCGCCGGCACCAGCATCGCGGTCCTCTTCCCCTTGCGCTTCCTGTGGGTCGCGTACCAGCACGGGGGGATCTGGTGATGCGCTGGCTCCGCGGCATCTGGGCCTGGCTGCGCGCCTCGGCCAGCCACCTGCGCGCCCACCCGGCCCACCTGGTGATCGTCCTGTGCGCCCTGGGCGTGGGCGCCATCGCCGGGATCCCCGCCGGGCAGGGGGGCTTTCACTACGTCTGGCGCGACCCGCACTTCTGCAACGACTGCCACGTGCACGACTACGCCGACGAGGCCTACTTCCGCTCCGTGCACGCCGACGTGACCACCTGCCACGACTGCCACCGCGTGCCGATCATGCACTACCCGCGCAACCTCGTGCTCACCCCGGGCATGTACGGGAGCGAGGAGGAGCTGCCCTACCGACCCCACGTCGAGGAGGTCATCTGCGCCGCCTGCCACACCCGCGATCACGGCGGCGAGGGCCACGAGCTGACCGGCCCCATGACCGAGGACGTGCTGGTGCGGGTCGTCAAGATCGACGCGAGCCCCCTGCATCGGATCCACCTGGACGCGAGCACCTCCGATCCCGGGGTGGGCCGCGGGGGCGGTCACAGCGACGACACCGATACCGACGGTGAAGAAGGCCACGGTGCCGTGCACACGGACGGGCCGGTCACCTGCATGGACTGCCACGGCGGACCGAGCAACCGCGCGCACCAGTTCCCGGCGAACCGGGACAACTGCCTGCAGTGCCACGAGGCGATCAGCAGCAGCGCAGGTCGGCTCTCGGACCTGCAGTGCCACGAGTGCCACTTCGAGGGGTTCATCGGGTCGGTGGACTGAGCCACCGGCCTGACCCCGGTCCGCCCGGTCCGCGCCCGTCCGCTGCACTGCGCGGATCTGCCGCATTCCCCGCTCTCCGCCCGTGCCGACGTCAGGCGCCACCCGTTCCCGGAGTGTCGCCATGACCCGGACCCTCGCCGCCCTGGTGCTCGCCACCACCCTCGTGCTGCCCTCCGCCGCCCTCGCCAAGAAAGGCGACAAGCCGGCGTACAACCCCGATGATCAGGAGCATCTCCAGATCACGGAGGACGTCCGGGTGGTCTTCCACGCCACCGCGGACGTGTGGAAGAAGGGCACGCCACAGAGCCTGTGGTACGTCCACAAGCTGGTCACCACCGGCTACCCGAACCTGGGCGTGTCCGCAGACCAGCTCGACTTCAAGCTGGTCGCGCACGACCAGCCCGTCTACTGGTTCTTCACCGACGAGGCCTGGGCGAAGGCGAAGGGCAAGGACGGGGCGGCGCCTCAGGACCACAACCCGCACAAGGAGCTCATCCAGCAGCTCCTGGACGCCGGCGTCGACATCGAGGTCTGCGCGGTCACGCTCAAGAACAAGGGGTGGACCAGGGAGATGCTGCTGCCAGGCATCAAGGTGACCCCGGCCGGCGTGCCGCGGGTCATCGACCTGCAGCTCCAGGGATTCGCCTACTTGAAGCTGCAGTAGACGCCGTTCATCGAGGGAGCAGCGCCCGGGAGAACAGGTCCACCAGGAACTCGACCCGGGCGTCCGCGGACTCGGGGTCGAGCGCGACCTGCACCAGCAGGTCCATGCCCAGCGAGATCATCGCCTCGGCCATGGGGGCGACCTCGTGGGGGGCGAAGCGACCCGCGTCGACCCAGTCCCGCAGGTCCTGCTCGAGCTCGGACTGGATGCTGGACTTCGCCGGCGCCAGGTAGAAGACCTCGCGAAAGGCGGTCTGATTGCGCGCGATGATCGCGGCGCGCTCGGGATCATCGAGGGCGACCAGCGCGACCAGGCGGTAGGGTCCGTAGAGGAAGCCGCGGGCGTCGGTGGCGCTGCGGCGGGCCCGGGGCAGGCTCTGGTCCAGGGCGTCGAAGG
>CALATR010000194.1 GCA_937891875.1 uncultured Pseudomonadota bacterium
GAGGAGCACCAGGACTGCCGCAATGCGACGAAGAAGGGGAATCATGGTCATTGCTCCACCAACGCCCAGTCCGTGTTCACGCTATCGTAGGTGGTTTCCCACACGCCGCCACCGCTCGGTCCGGGTGGGGATTGCTTCAACTGGCTTGGCACGCCGACGGTCAGGTGGGCAGAACCGCAGGTATAGTCTGTCGCAGTGACCTCTCCATGGAATGAGAAGCACTTGCGACCCTCGGGCTGGAACGCCAGCGCCTGACCGTAGTCCGAGAACGGGCCAGTGACCATGGGCCCCAACCCTGTGCCTGGTTCGAGTACGCCGTCGGTCACGGAGTTGCCCGCGAATTGCCGGTACAGGTAGACGCCGCCGTTCCCAATCGTACCAGTGCAAGAGAGGTCCTTGCCAGGGGCGCCGACAGCCAGGTAGCCGGCCTTGGAGGTCCCTTTGTCGAGGACACCGTACGCGATCGCCTCGCCGAACCGATCGAGAACATCCGCTGGACAGCTCGCGCTGAAGTCCGTGCTCATCAAGGTGTCTCGTGGGCTGGAGAGCGACTTCCCCTCCGAGATGTCGTACTCATAGACCTCACCCGCACCTCCGTTATCACCCATGGGCACTCCTCCAGGCCCGTGGGGGGCGGCGATCCAGACTCGCCCTGGGCCGTCCCACTGGGTCGTCCACCGGCCGGTGCCGGGGTTGCCGGACCAGGCTCGACTCACGAACGAAGACGTGATCGAAGCGCCGAAGTACGTGTCGTCGATGGCGGTCTGATCGAAGAACTGATCGGCGCCTGCGAAGTCTGTGATGAACACCGCACCCCTCGAAGGCGGGGTGGGCCCGATTGGCCAGAAGTGGGTCTGGGCAACCATCGTTGCACCTGATCCGGTCAATTGGATCTCCCACTCTTGAGGCGCACCGATGAGGATGTCTGCCTGTCCGTCGTTGTCCAGATCTGCGACGTGGACGGCCTCACCGAATCGTACGCCTTGCTGGGTCCCTTCGATGGGGAAGCCGAAGGTGCCGATTCGAACTCCGAACGGATCAAACACGGTGGCGTCCGGCACGAGCTCCGACGAACGGCTGCCAAGGAGTACAGCTACGATGCCGGAGTTCCGTGCGCCGATCGTACCGCTCCCCGGATTGTGAACCGCCGGGTCGAAGTGGACCGCCGTTGCGCCCGGCGCGCCCACCACCAGGTCCTCGATCCCATCTCCATCGACATCCCCAACAGCGAGCGAACTCCCAAACTCGTCGGCCCCGTTTCTCGCCGCGACCCACTCCGGGATGGTCGTCATGTCGAACGTCTGAACCTCCGACAGCGGGTCAAGCACGCCGGACGAGAACGCAGTGACAAATCCAGAGGGATTGGAGCTTGTGTGCCCACCTGCTGCAAGGTCGTCCATGCCGTCTGAGTTGAAGTCGCCCACAGCCACCGTCTGTACTCCTGGGGCCTGAAGGAGCTTCCACGGCACGTGGTACACTCTACCGCTGTCGTCTCCGGCCTTGAAGGCGCCCTTGAGGACCGCGATCGTGCCCTCTCCAGGGGCCGCAACGGCCAGGTCGACCACGCCATCTCGGTCAAAATCACCGTGCGCAACCTCCGCCCCGAATTCGTCCCCTGTTGCGGCCGGGCTGCCCATATCGTTGTTGTCAGCGTACTGGTCAAGGACGCCGCTGGTATCCGATGCCGGGATAGGGGCCCACCAAGGCGTCATCGGCTTCATCCAGGTTGCGTCTGGGTCCGAGAATGGAAGGTTCTTGCGCCTGAGTGAGGGCTCATCGGCCCGGACCCCCTCGCGCTCTACCTGATAGCAGGTAGCGTCCCCCAGCGTAGTCGAGGCGGTCGTCGGAGGGAGTAGACTCAGTGGGACTTGAATGATGCCCGGCTCGACCGCGGTAGTCGTAAACGGGCTGGTCAGGGTCGCGGTGAAACAGCCCGCGACCGTTGTCACGTCGATGGTGAAAGTCTCCGCCGATACGCGGTAGTATCCCCAGGGGCCCCCTTGCCAGTACTCTGCTTCCGTCCATGAGTGCTGCCAACCGGCGCCTTGGTAGAAATTCCTCACATCAATCTCAATTACGACAATGCCTTCGGCGTTGGTTGTCGGCGGCATGAAGTGCCCATCAACCAAGGAGATGTCACCATCAGAGTCCTTGAAGACCTTTGACGTCTTGAACGCGTAGCTTCCATACATCATCTGGCTATCGAAATCGAACGGTCCCACATCAGCGAAACCCGCAGGTTGATTGAAGTTGGTCGCATCCACGACCCCATCCACGCCGAAATTGCCGCCCTGGTAGATCACATAGTCGTCTCGGTCCTGTCGTCCCATGGTGTGCCAGAGACCCAAGACATGGCCAAGCTCGTGCACCATGTCATCGTACAAGCAGCCGCCGTTGTTCATGACGCGCAGTTCATTCTTTCCGCCATGATTACCCATCCGTTGGCTCATGTTCAGGGCGTTCCAAGCGTTATAGTTGCACGCCAGGGTCGCGCCTACTTCCAGCTTGACATAGTCACCGGTCGGGTTTGCTTGCGGAACGAAGCTCACGCCGGTGTGACGCTCCCAGTGACTCATGGCGATGATCACTTCGCCCAAGTCGCGGCATGCGTTCTCCTGTGCCGTTACCAGACGACTGCCGTTGGAGTACCCGACATAGTCAGAGCCCAACGAGCCGATGAGGAGGGTCGCCCCCATACAGTCGGCTTCCCCAGACCAGCTGACACATGGCTCCGAGCGCGTACAGGTCATGGCGAGGGTCGGATGGACGCCGGTCTCACTCACCACCACGGTGTTCGTTTCGAGGTCGGCCAAGGTGAAGCTGCCGGTGCCCAGCTGCGGGTAGTCTTGCGCGTCAGGCGTCCAGTGGACCACGCCGTTCGTCCAGAGGTTGCTCCCGGTCGAGAGTGCGGAGGATACCGGTTTCACGTCCTCCGGCAGCGTCTCACGCTCGTCCCCCGCGACGTCTGCGGCCGCCCCCCCCCCGGCGGGCTCGAGGAGGCTTGGATCATCGACGCAAGCCGCGAGCAGCGTGATGAGCGAAATAGAAGCGATAACGCGGAACATGGTCCCCCCGGGGAGTCTCTCTACGGATGCAGAGGTAGAGTGCTGAACGAGGCTAGCGCAGAGCGCCGGCCCCCGCCATAGTTGGGACGTCGCGCACACCGTACGGACGAAGCACCGCCCGCATTACTGCTCTCCGAGACCGAGATCGGTGCGGCGTCCTCATTTCGCAGCGGCCAAAGCCTCCGCGCGAGGTGCGGGGCACCATTCCCATCCGAACCGTACACTACTCCCCCCTCAACCTCCGCAGCCCCTCCCGCCTCGACAGCCCCGACAGCTCCCCCGCGTGCGCCTCCACGAACGCGACCACCGCGTCGCCGTCGGTCTTGCCGTACTCCCGCAGCGCCCAGCCGATCGCCTTGCGGATCCAGAAGCTGTCGTCCCCCGCCAGCGCCTCACACCACCGGAACAGCCGCTCGGCGTCCGTGTCCTGCTTGCGCTTGAGCTGGCAGATCAGCGGGACGCGCCGGACCCACACGTCCTCGTCCGTCACCCAGCGCTCGAGCGCGTCCAGCGCCGGCTCCGGATCCGCGATGACGATGCGGCCGACCAGCTTGTCGGCGACCTCGTCGACCAGATCCCACCACTGACCCTCGCGCACCAGCCGCTCGCACAGGGGCAGCGCGTCGAGGGTCAGGAAGCGCTTGTGCTGGGCCGCCAGCCGCAGGGCCAGCGCCTTCTCCTCGCGGTGGGGCAGGGTCCACAGGGCCAGGACGCCCGCCTCCCACGTCGCCCGGTCCCTCGGCCGGAACTGGCGCTTCATCGCCCGCTCCAGCTCCTTTGAAGCGCCCTTCTTCACCCCGTACATCGGCATGTCGGTCTTGAGGTACGCCTGCATCACGGGCGCGTCCTCAGGCACGGCGAGCTCGGCCAGCCCCACCTGGACCAGCCGAACCAGCGCCCCGACGTCGGCGGGATCCGCCATGGTCAGAACGGCAGGACGCCCTCGGCGACCACGCGGGCGACGAAGTCATCGACCGAAATGGCGCCGAGATCGCCCTCGTCGCGAGAGCGGATGGACACGGTGCCGTCCTCCTGCTCCTTCTCGCCGATGATCGCCATGTAGGGCACCTTCTGGCCGTGGGTCTCCCGGATCTTGTAGCCGATCTTGGCGTCCGAGAGGTCCGCGGTGACCATGACCCCCGCGTCGCGGAGCGCCTTGTACACGGCCTCGCCGTGCTCGGCGGACTTCTCGCTGACGGTCATGACCCGCACCTGCTCGGGCGCGAGCCAGACGGGGAAGTTGCCGCCGTAGTGCTCGATGAGGATGGCGATGAAGCGCTCGAAGCTGCCGAACACCGCGCGGTGGATGACGACCGGCACGTGGGCCTGGTTGTCCGCACCCACGTAGGACAGGTCGAAGCGGCGGGGGAGCTGGTAGTCGAGCTGCACGGTGGCGCACTGGTGGCTGCGACCCAGGGCGTCCTTGACGTCGAAGTCGATCTTCGGGCCGTAGAACGCGCCGTCACCCTCGTGCATGCCGTAGGGGCGTCCGCTGCGGTTCAGCGCGTCGCGCAAGGCCTCTTCGGCCTCGTCCCACAGGGCGTCGTCGCCGAGCTTTTCCTCCGGGCGGGTCGCCAGGTTCAGCTCCACGTCCATGCCGAACGCCGAGTAGACGTGGTCGATGAGGCTCAACAGCTTGAAGACCTCCTCCGCGATCTGCGACGGCATGCAGAAGATGTGGCCGTCGTCCTGGCTGAACTGGCGCACCCGGGTCAGGCCCGACAGCGCGCCCGACAGCTCGTTGCGGTGCAGCACGCCCTGGTCGTGGATCCGCAGGGGCAGCTCGCGATAGCTCCGCTTCTTCTCCCGAAGATCAGCATGTGGCTCGGGCAGTTCATGGGCTTGAGGCCCATGGTCCGACCCTCGTGCTCCTCGCCGTGGTCGTGGTCGTGCCCCTCGGCCGGCGCGTCGCCGTGGCCGTGGGTCGCGTGCCGCTCGGCGAAGTGGAACATGTTCTCGCGGTAGTGCGCCCAGTGACCGCTGGTCTCGAACAGGGTCTTGTCGAAGACCAGCGGGGTGCGGACCGGCATGTACCCGCCGGCCACCAGCAGCTCGCGCATGCGGTGGGCGAGGGTGTTGTAGATGTGCTCGCCCTTGGGCAGCCAGAACGGCGCTCCCGGCGCCCAGTCGTGGAACATGAACAGGTCGAGGTCCTTGCCCACCCGGCGGTGATCGCGCTTCTTCGCCTCTTCCAGGCGATGCAGGTAGGTGTCGAGGTCCTCGCGGGTCTTCCACGCGGTGCCGTAGATCCGCTGGAGCATGGGCTGGTTGCTGTCGCCCCGCCAGTAGGCGCCGGACACGCGCAGCAGCTTGAAGTGCTTGCAGTTGCCGGTGCGCGGCACGTGGCCGCCCTTGCACATGTCCATCCAGACGCCGTCGGTCTTCTTCTGCTTGTTCTCGCAGACGCTGACCGGATCGTCGGGGATGATCCGCTCCAGCAGGTCCAGCTTGTAGACCTGATCGGTCTCCTCGTAGAACGAGATCAGCTTCGGGCGCTCCCAGGGAACCATCTCGAAAGGCTGGTTCTCCTTGACGATCCGCTTCATCTGCTGCTCGATCTGCGGGAAGTCCTCCTCGGAGATGGTGACGCCTGGGATCTCGATGTCGTAGTAGAAGCCGTCCTCCACGGGGGGACCGACCGCCAGGCGGGCCTGGGGCCAGATGCGCTGCACGGCCTGAGCGAGGACGTGGGCGGCGGAGTGGCGGAGCTTCGCGAGGTACGCCTGATCGGGATCCTGGAACTTCTCGTCGATCCAGCTCTGCTCGTCTTGCATGACTGCCTCCGGGCGGTCGTCCACCGGACGAGGGTGGGCCGCGGGCGCCGCGTCAGTGCGGCGGTGGAGGCGTACGGCGGGAGGTGCGCAGGGTCAAGCCGGACCCGGGTGTCAGATCTCGTCCGCGAACACGATGCCGTCGAAGTCCTCCGCGCTGAAGGGCAGATCCAGGCGGGGGCGGCGCTGGGCGCGGGCGGCGTACGGACTCGCGGATCCCGGGAAGCGGGTGGGGTAGTAGTTGCGGGCGATGATCGCCCGCTCTGCCCGGGTCGCGAGGTCGGGGACCGCCGCCAGCTCCTCGCGCACCGACGGGGTCACGCAGCTGGCGACGAGGGCGTCCACCGCGGCCTCGTCGTAGGTCGAGGGCACGTAGGGCTCGACCTCGGCGTCGTCGGGCGGGACGGGCAGGGCGCCGGCGCGCCACAGGCTGACCGCGTCGCCGTGGGGGAAGGGGTCGACCGGGGTGGCGTCGAGCCAGGCGTTGAAGTGCACGTGCGGCGTGCCCCACGGGAAGGTGACCACGCCGTCGATGCCGCTGTAGCCGGACAGGGCGATGGGCTGACCGCGCTCGAGCACGTCGCCGACCGAGACCAGGGCCCGGGCCAGGTGGGCGTAGGTGGTCATCAGGCCGTCGCCGTGGTCCAGGTACAGCTTCAGCCCGCCCCGGTTGAACTCCGAGTGCAGGTGTACGACCCGGCCCGGGGCGGCGGCCACCACGGTGGTGCCGATGGGGATGGTGAAGTCGGTGCCGTTGTGGCTGTCGTAGGTCAGCGCCCCACCGCGAAAGTCCCGGACCTGGGTCTTCTTCACCGACCAGCCCGCGTCGATGGGGGTGGGGGTGTGGTTGTACAGGTTGGTGACGATCGCCTTGCGGGGCACCGGGGCCCGTCCCCGCCACAGGGGAAGCGAGATCTTCGGTCGAAGCTGGGCAAGCGACGACAGACCCCACCGCGACGGAGGCACGTCCTCCTCTCCGCGCAGGGCGACCAGGGCCTGACGGGCACGCTCGCGGACCGGCCGGATCCCCATGGCTTCGGTGAGCGGAACGCGGGCTTGCATCGGACCTCCCTGGAGCCGGCCGTCCTATGCGGGCAGCGCGCGTCCGGCCAGCGATTGACCGCTCCCGAGGTGAAGGCGCTGAACAGGTCAGGACATAGGACGATACGCTGTTGGGAGGGGGACACGATGCATCGTCCGTTCATGACCACTGCCGCCGCGCTCGCGCTGTCGTGCGCGCCGTCGCCGGAGCTTGCTGCGCCGGATCTGCCCGAGCTGGGCGGCGAAGCCACCGCCTACCTCGCGGTCAGCAAGGCTGCGTACTCGGGGGTCCGCACGGTGGATGCCATCGGGGACGTCGACGGGGACGGCAAGGGCGACGCGATGGGCAACGCCTCGCTGATCCTGATGGGCGCCTCGCCCTGGCCCACCGCGACCTCCTCCTGGGGCGTGGGCGGGGTCGGGATCTCCCACCACGGCGACTTCGACGGCGACGGCTACTCCGACGTCGTCGCGGGCACGACGTCGGCCTGGAAGGTGTACGCGGGCTCCAGCTCCGGACTGACCACCACGTCGCTGCTGTCGTCCTCGTGCCCGATCCGCCTGCTCGGCGACGTGGACGACGACGGCCATGATGACGTCGCCCGCTGCAACGCGGGCAAGCTGGAGGTGTTCTACGGCACGTCCTCCGGGCTGCCGACCTCGCCGGACTGGTCGGCGTCCATCCTCGTTCCGCTCGCGGGGGGAGACCTCGACGGGGACGGCTACGACGACCTCGTCGCGCAGAACGGTGCCTACGAGGTCCAGGTCTTCCGGGGGTCGTCCTCGGGCCTGGCCACGAGCCCCTGGCAGACGTTCTCGCCGGGCGAGTCGGACCACACGACCCGAAAGACCTTCTGGGCCGAGATCGGAAACTTCGACTCGGACAGCGACGCCGAGCTGGTGGTCGCCGGGCAGTACTGGAAGACGCTCAGCAGTGGGACGGACTCCGGCCACAACGCCTGGATCTTCGATCCGGACTCCGGCGGGAGCTGGACCAAGACCGGCGTGCTCGCCTACTCGGAGTCGACGTGGGTGCGCTCCGACCCGTGGCCCCAGTACGTGATCCGCGACTGGAAGGGTCAGGACTACATCTTCTCCCAGCTGACCGAGGAGGACACCTCCACCGGGAGCTACGGCGAGAGGGGCCAGGCCGTGAACGGCGCGGGGGAGATCCTCAAGGGCGATCTCGAGTGGGACACGCTCGCCGCAGATCTCGACGGTGACGGCAAGATCGAACTCGTCACCCAGTTCTCGGACCTGTCCATCTACCCGTACGAGATCTACGAGCAGGACGGCGACTACACCTCGGTGAAGGCCGGCGCCCGCCTCGCCGACGCGGCGGTGGTCGACCTCGACGGGGACGGTACCGACGAGGTGGTGCTGCCCACCGAGATCCTGTCGGACCTCGCCTCGGACGGCGACGGAGACGGCTACGACGCGATCGCCGCGGGCGGCACCGACTGCGACGACACCGACGCCGCCATCCACCCAGGGGCGACCGAGACCTGGTACGACGGGATCGACTCGGACTGTGATGGTGCGAGCGACTACGACCAGGACGGGGACGGCTTCGACAGCGACGGGTACAGCGGCACCGACTGCGACGACGAGGACGCGGCCATCCACCCACGCGCCACGGAGATCTGGTACGACGGGGTCGACTCGGACTGCGACGGGGCGAGCGACTACGATCAGGACGGCGACGGCTACGACAGCGACGGGCACGGCGGTGATGACTGCGACGACGGGGTCGCGGCGACCTACCCGGGCGCCCCGGACGCCTGGTACGACGGCGTCGACTCGGACTGTGCGGGCGACTCCGACTACGATCAGGACGGCGACGGCTACGACAGTGCTGCCCACGGCGGCGATGACTGCGCCGACACCGACTCTGCCGTCTACCCGGGCGCGCCGGACACCTGGTACGACGGCGTGGACTCGGACTGCGCGGGCAACTCCGACTACGATCAGGACGGGGACGGCTTCGACAGCGATGCCCACGGCGGCACCGACTGCGACGACCTGGTCGCGGCGACCTACCCGGGCGCGCCGGACACCTGGTACGACGGCGTGGACTCGGACTGCGCGGGCGACTCCGACTACGACCAGGACGGCGACGGGCACGACAGCGACGCGTACAGCGGCGACGACTGCGACGACACCGACGCCACCATCCACCCCACCGCGACCGAGACCTGGTACGA
>CALATR010000195.1 GCA_937891875.1 uncultured Pseudomonadota bacterium
CGCATGGCCGCGCCCTCGCCCTTGGCCACGACCGACTGGGCCGCCTCGGCGTTGTCGTCCTCGTGGGTCTGATCCCGGGCTTCCTGGGTCAGGGTCAGGTCCGCCTCGAGGCCGGAGTTCGCCTTCTTCACCCGGTTGAGTGCGCCCTGGACCGCGGCGTCATCCGGCCACTCCGCGGCCAGCTGGGCGGCCTTCGTGGCCAGGTTGTGCAGGGCGTCGCGGTCGCCTGCGGCCTTCAGCGCTGCGGCGGAGGTGCGCTTGCGGGCGTCCTCCAGCATGCGCACGAGGCGCATGACCATCTCCTCCGCCTCGTCGATGGCGTGCATGGCCTCCGGCAGGTCTTCGCGAACGCGCTCCCAGAACGAGGCGGCGGTCTCGGCGTAGCCGCGGGCCTCCGACGGGTCGGCCTGGCGCTTGGCGTCCTTGGCCGCATTGTCCGCTTCTTGAGCCTGGAACTGCGCGATGTCCAGCGCGTCGAACGCCTGCTGGAGCAGCTCCCGAGCCTCGCGGATGTCGGTGTCCTTCACCTCGGGCGCCAGGCCCCGGTAGCGGAGCCAGGCCTTGTCGACCGCCTCCTTGGCGCGATCGGCGTGGTCGCGGGCGGCGTCGTAGTGCTTGGTCAGCTTCTCGAGGCGGCGGCGCTCCTGGAGGATCTCGGCGAGCTCGTCTGCGGCGATCTGGCGGCAGCGCTCGTCGGCCTCCAGGGCCCGGGCGGACGACGTGGTGCAGGTGGTCGACAGCGGGCGCATGCTGGCCACGACCGCCTCGACCTCCTCGGCGTCGTCCATGCGCGCGACCAGGGCGTGCTTGCCCTGCAGGTCCTCGAGGGCGGACTCGGCTTCGGCCATCGCCTCCTGGGCCTGCTCGACCAGGTCGCGGGCCTGGCTGCCCTGGACCTCCTCCGTGTCGGCGACCAGGGCCTTGACGAGGTCGCGGGCCTTGAGCACCTGCTCCTTCGACTTCTCGAAGAGCTTGTCGGCCGTCTTGCGGGCGCCCAGCAGGGCGGCGGCGGCCTCGGCGGCGGCTCCGGCCAGGGCGACGATGCGATCGACGATGGCGTCGATCTCGTCCGCTGCGGAGCGGGCGGTGTTGGCGGCCTGCTTCGCTGGCTCCAGTGAGGTGCGCGCCTCGGCGCTGGTGGCGACCTCGGCGACCGTACGCGCCTCGAGGGCGGCGTCGCTGGCGGCGCGCTTGGCGTTGGCCAGGATCTCCTGCGCCTCGGCGAGGAGGGTGTCGGCCTGGGCGCTCGGACCTTGCTCTACCGCGGACTGGGCGCGCTCGACGGAGCGGGTGGCGCTCTCGTAGCTGGAGGTCGCGGTGCGCGAGGCGGCCTCGATCTCCGACCGGACCGTCGCCAGGCCGTTCTGCTCCGCGGTGCGGGCGGCCTCGACGGCGTCCTCGAGCTCGCTGATGGCGTCCTGCACCGCGGCGAGGGCGGTGCGGGCGGTGTCCGCGTAGGCCTCGGCATCTACCACGGAGCGACAGCCGGCCACCTCGCCGACGGACTCGTCCACCTTGGCGACCGACGCCTTGGCCCGGTCCAGGGCGGCGTTGCCTCGGGCGATCGCCTCATCCACGCCGGGTGCGGAGAGCAGGCCGTCGTTGGCGTCGTCCTCGGCGAGGCGCAGGAGCTGGTCGCCGTTGGCGCGGGCGGTGTGGGCGCGCTCGGAGAGGGTCTGGATCTCGTCCTGCAGGCGGGCAATGCGGTCGCGCTCGGCCTTGACCTGGCGGAGCACGCCGCGGAGGTCGGCGAGGTAGTCCCGGGCGGTCGACAGCGCGTTCTCGGCCTGCTGCTCGGCGGCGGTGATGAAGCCGAGGGTGACCAGGGCCTCGCTGGCGTCGTCGTCGAGGTCGACCAGGCCGGCGGAACGCTGGGCGCTCTGGGTCGCCTTGTCGGCCTTGCTGACCGCGTCCTTCATGCGCCGGACGAGGGCGGTGGACTCGGCGTGATCGTCGATGGCCTCGCGCTCGCCGGCCTCGACCACGGTGGCGGCCAGGCGGGCGATCGCGCCGATGCGCTCGACGATCTCCCGGGCACGGGCCTGCACGTCCTCGAGGGTGACGTCGTCGGAGAGCGGACGGAGCTTGCGCGGGGGCGCGAAGGGGTCGGTCTCCTCGGGCTCGTCCTCGGGCTCCGGCGCGGCCTTGGCGGCGGCGGGCTTCGGGGTCGGGGGGGCCTGCGCGGCGGGGGGCTCGTCGATCGGCTCGTCGATCGGCTCGTCGTCCGCGGGCCCGGGCTCGTCGTGGACGGGCTCGGGCGCAGGGGCCGGCGCTGCGGGCGCGGACGCCGCTGCGCCCTCGTCGAGGGGCACGCGCACGTCCACGTCCCGGGCGCGGACCATGACGTCGCGCAGGGAGGGACCGTCGGTGGTCTCGAGGGCGGCCTTGGCTGCGCGGATGAACTCGTCGACGTCGGCGTAGCGCTGGGTGACGTCGAGCTCGGTCCCGATGCACAGCAGGTCGAGCACGGCGTCCGACGCGCCTTCGCACAGCTTCTCGATGCGGCCCGGGACCTCGCCGGCGAGGGTCGCCTCGATGACGTCCTCGGCGGTGCCGGGGAGCACGGGCTCGCCGGTCATCAGCTCCACGCCGACGAGGATCAGCGAGTAGAGGTCGGCGTGGATGTCCTCGGCCTGGAGCTCGAGGCGCTCGGGCGGGGCGTAGCGCAGGCCGTCCGCGGGCACGGTGTCCGCGCGCTCGTCGAGGAACTCGATGACGGGCAGGTTGAGCAGGCCGTGGCCCATGACGTCGAGATAGCCCTCGTCATCGACGATCAGGCGCCAGGGGGAGATGTCCCCGTGGTTCGGCAGGCCGACCTCTGCGCCGGCGTCCGATGCATCGGCGAGGACCTCGGCGCCCTGGAGGATGAGCTCGATGGCGGCGGTCTCCCCGCACGGCTCTCCCAGCTTGCGCCAGGCGGCGAGGATCTCCGCGACGGGGATTCCGCCGCGCAGCTCGTAGACGAACATGCCCTCCTCGGGCACGTCGACGAGCGGCAGCACACCGTCCACTCCCGGACGGACCAGGAAGGAGCGGAAGTCGTCCAGGCCGCTGTCCAGCGCGGGGTGGTCGCGGTAGACGTCGTGGTAGACGATGGCGACGTGATCTACGCCATCGAGGCTTCCAAACCGCAGATCCGCGCCGGGGCCCTCGATGCCGGTTCCCGTGGTTTCCATGACGGGGCGAGCTTCTCCTCGGCAAGCATGCAGCCGCACCGAGGGTGCGGTCTGCGGGCAGGGAGACGCCGTGGCTCGTCCCCCGCACCGGGCGGAGGGTAGCACGGGATCGGCGTCAGATCCGCCCTGGTACTGCGATGGTCAGCGCAGGTGCGGAAGCACCGCCACCATGGGATCCAGCGCGCTCGCACCGAGCAGGCGGCAGCGGGCGGGAGACCAGCCGCCGACCGGGTCAGGCGCGTTGGCGTTGTCCTTGAACGGCATCTCCAGCGTCATGGCCAGGCAGTCGAAGCGCTGGGCGACCTGGTTGGTGCACATGGACATGTTGGCGCGGTTGGGCCGGTCCACAGGGTAGCCGTGCTCGGTCTGGAAGTCGGGGTTGGCCCGTACGTATGCGCTGCGGAAGCCGTCGAGCAGCTCGGCGTGGCGCTCGTTCCACCCCGCGATGCCCTCGGCACCCATGATGAAGTTGTAGGGCAGCTCCTCGTCGCCGTGCACGTCGAGGTTCAGGTCCACCCCGGTGGCGTCCATGGCGTCCCGGACCAGCTTCACCTCGGGGCTGTGCTCCAGGGTGGGCTCGTCCCAGGCGCGGTTGAGGTTGGTGCCGACCGCGTTGGTGCGCAGGTGGCCGCGGGCCCCGCCGTCGGGGTTCATGTGGGGCACGACGTGCACGACCGCGCCCTCGAGGAGCGTGCGGGCGACCGGATCATCGGCGTCGGTCAGCCGGTCGAGGAAGCCCTCCATCCACCAGCTGGCCATGGTCTCGCCGGGGTGCTGCCGGCCGATGATCCAGAAGACACGCCGACCTTCGGAGGGCTCGCCGATGACGAGGCGGTCCATGTCCCGGCCGTCCAGGGTCCGGCCGAGCACGTCGTGGCGCACCCGCGGTCGGTTGGCGATGCGGTCGATGAGGTCGAGGTGGCGCTCGTGGCTGTAGGGCGCGAAGTAGGCGACCGAGAGGGTGTCCCCGGCGGGGGTGTGCTGGATGACCAGCTCGCCCTTGTCGTAGCGGGTGTCGGCGCGGTGCCAGTGCACCCGGTCGGTGCTGACGACCGCCCGGGTCTCGGCCCAGGCCTTGGGGTAGCTGGCGGCGTGGGCGTTCATCAGGCGCATGGTGAGCGGCACGCCGCGTGCGCCGGTGACCCGGAAGTGGAACCACTGCATGTGCTCCGAGCCCTCGTCGAATCGGATCTTCAGCTGCAGATCGGCGGGGTCGGAGGCGTCGACAACCTCGATGTTGCCGGAGTCGAAGGCGGCGGAGACGTGCATGGGGGACCTCTGGCTGGGACGGTGTTGCAGGGGGTAACCGGAGGCCGCGAGTCGGGGATCTTCGGTATAGGAGCCCGCCGTACGGCGGGTTTGCACGGGACCATGCCTTGACAGGGCGCCGGCCACGAGCGAGAACGACGGGGTTTTCACGGCACGGACGGGAGGAAGACGTGCACTGGATGGACCGCGTCCAGGTCTGGGCGCTCAAGAAGCGGCACTGCTTCAAGGATGGATGGGGAGACCTGTCCGTGGTCGATCACGTGTGCGACAGCATCGAGAACCCGGGCCCCATCCTGCCGCTGGACCTGTCCTGGACGGACCCCACCCTGGTCCTGGGCGCGGAGCTGCGCCTGGGCTCGTTCACCTCGCCGGTCCCAGCGCTGGCGGAGCGGGTCGCCCAGGGACGCGTGTGGTGGCTGCACCCCGCTGATCAGGACGTCCGCGGCATGGTCGTCGCGTTCGCCAGCTGGGGGGACGAGGGTCCCACCCTGCGCGGCCGGATCCTGGGACCGCTGGTCCGCGAGGGCGTCAGCATCGTCATCCTGGAGAACCCGTACTACGGCGTGCGTCGTCCGGAAGGGCAGATTGCAGGCGGTCTACGGACGGTCGAAGACTTCATCCGCATGCAGGGCACGGTCTTCGAGGAGGGCCGCGCGCTGCTGAGCTGGGCCCAGCGCACGGTGGACGCCCCGGTGGCGGTGTTCGGCTTCAGCATGGGCGGGCACATCGGGGCGACCGTGACCACTGCGATGCGGAACACGCCCCTGGTCGTGGCGGCTCCGCCCCTGTGCCCCAGCGAGCCGATGTCGGAGGGGCCGCTCTCGGTCTGTCTCGACTGGGACGCGCTCGGTGGGCGCAACCCGAAGACCATCGGTCGATGGATCGAGACGATGGACCGCTTCGACCTGCGGCAGCTCCCCGCTCCCCGGCGGCCCGAGCTGACCCGGGTGATCGGCTGCAGCCAGGATGGGCTCGTGCCGGCGACCCACGCGCTGGAGATCGCCGAGCACTGGGCGCTGCCCTTCGAGTGGCAGCAGGTCGGCCACGTCGGCGTCGTGCTCACCCGGGGTCGCGTGCTGCGGCGGGCGCTGCGGGACGTGATGGGCATCCCCCAGCGGGGTCGTCGTCCGGCGCTGCTCGGCGCGGTCGAGACCAGTCGCACCGGCTGAACGCGGCCCGCATCCCGAGCGGAGTCAGCCCAGCGCGGCGTCGATGACGTCGGTGCGCGAGGCGATGCCGACCAGTGCGCCGTCGTCGCCCAGGAGCGGCACCGCGCCGACCTTGTGGCGGATCATGATCTCGGCGAGCTCGGTCAGCGGGGTGGCCAGGGGGGCCATGAAGATGGGGCCGCTGCGGACCAGCGCGCCGACGGTGACGTCGCGGTAGGAGACCAGCTCCTCGACGATGAGGTCGCGCCAGGACAGCACGCCGACCGGGGCGCTTCCCTCGACGACGACCAGGTGGCGAACGTTGTGCGAGATCATCGCGTCGAATGCGGAGAATCCGGCATCGTCCGCGCTGACCGTGTGCACGCGGCGGGCGTCGAGCAGGACCGCCGGACGGTCGAGCAGGACGGCCCGTGCCCAACGCACGGCGTCGTGCTCGGTGATGATGCCGATGGGGTGGCGCTCGTCGTTGACGACCACGGTGACGTCGCGCTGGAGATCGCGCATCTCGCGGAGCACGGCGGCGAGGTCATCGTCGGGGCGGGCCTCGACCCAGGTGGTGCGGGCGAGGGCGCGGGCCTGGACATTGCCGGTGGCGCGGTCCTTCCAGCGGCCGTCCTCGCCGACGATCTCCCCGTGCTGGAGCACGTCGAAGTCGCTGATGACGCCGACGAGGTCCCCCTTGCGGCCGACCACGGGCAGGTGGCGCAGGCTGAGCCGCCACATGACGCGGGCACAGTCGGGACCGGCGGCGTCGTGTGGAACCTTGAGGGGCTCTGGAGTCATCAGCTCCTGGACCCGGGCCATGCGTCCTCCGAGGGTGTGAGACAGGCTACCACCGCGCAGCCTGCTCTACCCTTCGATATGCACCCAGACGGAGTCGTCACGCAGTGCTGCGGGGAACGTCGGCAGGGGGTCGGGGGCGGGTCCGGCGATGGGTACGCCTTCCCAGTCGAACAGGGCGCCGTGGCAGGGACAGACGAAGCGGGGGCCGGGGTTGTCGCGCACCTCGACGGTGCAGCCCTCGTGAGTGCAGGTGGTGCCCATCGCGACGAAGCAGCCCTCTTCGACCTGGGCGAGGTTGATGCGCTGGCCGCGCACGACGAGGACCGTCGAGCCGCCCACGTCGCGCAGGGCCGGATGATCGGACAGGCGCACCTCGGTCCACCCCTCGGCCGCGCTCCCGGCGACCGCCTGGCACCACGCCGGGAGGGGCGGCTCGGTGTCGTCGGTGCTGTCGGTGCCGTCTGAGCTGCCGGTGTCATCGGGACCGGTCGGGCCGTCGGTGCACGCTGGGAGTGCCGCACCGACCGCCACCGCGGGCGCGACGCGCGTGAACAGCTCGCGGCGAGACCAGCGCGACATGGGACCTCCGAGGGGGAAGCCTAGCGCCTGGGGGGAGGGTTGGGGGCGCGGCCAAGGTGGGGGTCAGAGTTGAAGAGGGAGGAGGTGCGTCGGTGATGAGGGCGTGATGGGGGGAACGTCGATCCGGGGCCGGTCTCCCGGGGGTCAGAGTTGAAGGGGTGACACCGCGGCGCCGTCACACGCCGAGCCAGCGGAACGCGCCCTTCAACGCATCTTTTCCGCCCGATTCGATGACCGCACCGTGGGACATGACCAGGCGATCGAAGTCCAGGTTCAGGAGCTCGCCGATCTCCCTGCGCGCGGTGGGGCGGTGGAAGCCCACGCGCTCGAGCAGGGTCGTGCTGCAGCCCGGGTAGCCGCACAGGCACGTCATCGCGGCGCGGGTGAGCCAGGGCGCGTCGGGCTGGAAGTGGAACACCAGGTCGGTGACGACGAGCGTGCGGCTGGGGCGGTGCAGGAGCACGACCTCGCTGGCGAACGGGAAGCAGCGCATGGGGACGACCAGGACGTCGTCCCCGAAGGGCTGGCCCTGGTCGAGCACGCCCGCAAAGTGCAGGTCGGAGCGCTTCTCTGGCAGGCCGGGCGCCGCCCAGCCCTGGAGGCCGGCGTCGAGCCACGGCCCCACGTACAGGTGGTGGAGCTTGTTGGGTGCGACGACCCAGCGGGGCTCGCCGAGGTCCGCGATGGTGTCGGGACTCACCGGCAGGGGCGAGTGCACGAGGAGGCCACCGTCGACCTCGAGCACGGTCATGCGCGCGCCGACCTCCAGGCCGAGAAAGCGCTGCGGACCTTCGGTCACGTGGATGTCGGGGCCGATCGTCCGCACAGCGCCTCCCGCGCGTCTGGGCGTCTGGGCGTCGAACGTAACCTCTTCCACTCTGACCCCGAGGCGGGTGGCGCAACATGCCGATGCAGTTTGCTACGGGATCATCGGCGCGGCACCACCTCCCTCTTCCACTCCGACCCCCAACCGGGGAGGGGCGGCTAGAACGGCCAGAGCTTGTCGAGCACCCGGGCCAGCACGCCGGGCCGCTGCTTCTCGGCGACGACGCCGCGGCCGGAGACCTCGATCTTGGCGTGGGCGATGCGGTCGCTCATGATCGTGTTCTCACGCGAGATGTCGCGGGCGCGCACCCGACCGGTGAGCACGACCCACTGGGTCTCCTTGTTGATGGAGACCTGCTTGGTGCACCAGATCTCGTAGTCGTTGACCGGCTGGATCACCCTCGAGATGGTGCAGCTGACCACGCTGTCGATGCTGCTGCCGCGGCCGGTCTTGCCCTGGCCGTCGAAGGCGGAGGTGCGGTTGGTGCGCACGCCCAGGTCGCCGCTGCCGCCGCCGATGGGCACGGGGTTCTCGATGCCGAACATGGCACCGATGGAGGCGTCCTGGCTGCTGGTGCTCTGGGAGCTGGTCTTGGCGTCCAGGCTGGTGCTGGTCTGCTCGACGATCAGGACCGTGACGACGTCGCCGGGGACCCGGGACACACCGTCGAGGCCCTCGCCGCGGCGCAGGGCGGTCGCGCTCATCCACGAGCCGGCCGGGGGCTCGTCGAAGTCCGACGACTCCATGATCGGCGGGGCCGGCGGCTGGGGGGGCGGCGTCGGATCGGCGCGGCGACCGGCGAGGGCCGGGGTCGTGACGAGGACGAGAGCGAGGGGCAGGGCGCGCATGGCGGCTCCTAGGGGGTGAGTTCGACGGTGTCGCGGTCGACCAGCACACCGCGCTGGATGGTCTGGGTCGTGTGGTTGCGCACCATCACGCGGTCGCCGACAAAGGCGGCGGAGAGCAGCTCGGCGGGGGCGGCCAGGCGGACCAGGCCGCGCTTGACCACGATCTCGACCTGGGCGCCGCGCTCGGCGTCGGGCACCCGGCGGGCGTCGCGGGGGGTGACCGCATCGCCCTCGCCCAGGTCGACCCGGCTGACGACGGTCCCGGTGAGGTGGTTGCCCTGGGCTGCGCGCCAGGGGATCGGGCCGGTGGCGATCACGAAGGGCTGGCCGGCAGGCACGTCGGCGGGGGCAACGGGGCCGTCCACCCACAGCTCCAGGGTCGGGTTCGCGGGGGCGGACGTCTGCGTGCCGTTCAGGCGAAAGTTGACTCGCAACCTTGGAAGTGGCACACAGGGGTCGCCCAGCCAGGAGAGGATCTCGGCCCCCTCCGGCAGGGTGACGCCCACGTCGACCACCTCCGCCCGCGCCAGATCGCAGCGCTCGGCGATCTCGGCGGTGAGGCTGCGCTCGACGGGCGCGACCTCCTCCTGGGCGGGCGGCGGCAGGTCCATCGTCAGCCGCGGAGGTTGGTCACGACGCGCAGGGTGTCGTCTGCGGCCTGGACCGCCTTGCTGTTCAGCTCGTACGCGCGCTGGGTCAGGATCATCTGCACCAGCTCGTTGGCGACGTCGACGTTGCTGCCCTCGAGGTAGCCCTGGCGGATGTTGACCCCGTCACGACCGGCCTGCAGCTGCATCGCCTGACCGGAGCCGGTGGTCTGCTGGAACAGGTTGGCGCCCAGCGCCCGCAGGCCCGCGGGGTTCTGGAAGTCGACGATGGGCACCCGGCCGACGTTCGAGGGATCCGGGTTGCCGCTGAAGAAGACGTTGACGTCTCCCTCGGAGGTGACCTGGATGCGCTCGGCGCCCTCGGGGATGGTGATGCCGCCCAGGGACATGCCCGAGGCGTTGACGATCTGGCCGTTGGCGTCGAGGCGGAAGCTGCCGTCGCGGGTGTACATCAGGTTGCCGCCCGCGTCCTGCAGCTCGAAGAAGCCGCGCGGGCTCTCGATCATCAGGTCCAGCGGATTGTCGGTCATGGTGGCCGAGCCCATGCCGAAGGTCTTGTCGACCCCGCCGATCTGCACGCCGCTGCCGACGTCGATGCGGGCCGAGCTGGCCGCGCGACCGCCGTGGGTCAGCTCCTGGTAGTACAGGTCCTGGAACGCGGCGCGGCTGCGCTTGTACCCGGTGGTCTGCACGTTCGCGAGGTTGTTGGCCACGGTGTCGAGGCTGGTCTGCTGGGCAGCCATGCCGGTCGCGGCCGCGTAGAGTGCGCGCATCAGGTCCTCCCGGTACGAATCAGGCGCTGATCGGCCTCGTCACTGGCCTTCATCAGCTTCTGGCAGGCCTCGAAGTAGCGAGAGGCCTCGATGAGCTCGACCATGGCGCCGAGCGGGTCGACATTGGAACGCTCGAGGTGGCCCTGGCGCAGCTGCACCGGCGGGGCCTCCCCGGGCTCGAGGGTGAGTCCGGCCTGCACCACGTCGGTCATCTCGCCCTTGGCCTCGTACAGGGTCGTGCCGAGGGGGGTGACCTCGCCGTCCATGATCTGCAGGAAGCCGCGGTCGGAGACGGAGCCGTCGGCGCCCTGGGCGGCGAGCACGCCGTTGTCGCGGACGATGAGCTGCTCGCCCTGGAGCAGCTGGACCGGACCGGCGCTGGACATCAGCTGGTGACCCTGGGAGGTCACGACCATGCCCTGGGGATCGAGCTGGAAGTCACCGCTGCGGGTGAGCAGGCGGCGGCCGTCCGCGGTCTGGACCTCGAAGAAGCCCTTGCCCTGGATGGCGATGTTCAGCGGATCGTCGGTCTTCTCCAGGCTGCCGTTGGCCAGATCGAGCGGGGACTCCCCCGGCTCGGTGTAGGCCTGGCCCAGCACGCCGCGGTTGTTCGCGTCCTGTGCCAGCTGGAACGTCATCTTTCGGGCGCGGTAGCCATTGGTCGAGACGTTGGCGAGGTTGTGGCTCACCACGTCCAGCTGCGACCAGGCGGCCTGGGCCCCGCTGACGGCGCTGAAGAGCTCGCGGCTCATGCCGACGCCTCGATGGCGAGGTCGGTGGAGTCGACCATCGGGGCCAGCTTCTTGCGCAGCGTCTTGCGAGCGCCGGAGATGATCTGCGAGATGCGGCTGACGGTGACGCCGTAGACCTCGGCGATCTCGGCCAGCGACATCTCCTTGCCGTAGTACATCAGCACGCACTGACGCTGACGGTCGGGGAGCTCGGCGATGGCCTCGCGCAGCTGCACGCGGATCTCGCCCATGAGCAGCCGGGTCTCGGCGTAGGGCGTCTCGCGGTCGGCCAGCTTCTCCAGCAGCGGGCGACTGTCGTCGCCATCGCCGCCAGTGCTGTCGATGCTCATGAGGCTGACCGGCTTGACCTTGTCGACGCGCTGCCAGTAGTCGTCGAGCGAGATCCCCAGGTAGTCGGCGACTTCCTGCGGCTCGGCGTCGCGACCCAGCTGGCGCTTGACCGTCTCCTGGGCGTCGTACAGGCGCTTCTGCTCCTGGCGACGTCGCCGGGTGAACGTGTCGTTTGCGCGGAGCGCGTCGTACATCTGGCCGCGGATCCGGTACTCGGCGAAGGTCGAGAACTGGATGCCGCGCTCCTCCTCGAATCGATCGAACGCGTCCAACAGGCCAATGGCGCCGCTGGAGACGAGATCGCCGAGCTCGACGGACGCGTCCGAGGACAAGCGCTCATACACGCGCCGCGCGAGGAGCTGGACCTTGCCGTGGTACTTCCGGCAGACCTCTTCGCGGGTCATACCCTCGACGAGGCGCACACCTTCGGTCTGGTAACGGGCTGCGGGTCGCAACACGCACTCTCCGGGTCTTGACTTTGCGGGGGAGAGGAAGCCGTCAGAAACGGAGTTGTCGGCGGTTTCCCCGGCCTTGCTCCACCATCGGTCGGAGCGGGCCGGGTTTGAGGGTCAGCGTGGAAGCTCGACCACTCCGACGCGATCCAGGGTGACGGTGGGAAGCAGCTCGGCGCTCGAGAGCACCACGACCTGGGGAAGGACGCGCTCGAGCATGCGGCGGAGCTCGCCGCGGGCGAGAGGGGGCGCGAGCAGGACGGCCGGCGAGGCGCCGCTCCAGGCCTGGGTCTGGTGCTGGACCTGCTCGAAGATCTGCTGGGCGGTCTGCGGGTCGAGGACCAGGCGGGTGCCGCCGCCCTCCTGCCGCTGGAGCGCCCGCAGGAGGGACTGCTCGGCCTTGGGACCCAGGGCGACGTAGTGGAGCACGCCCTCGTCGTCGGCGAAGCGCCGGGTGATGTGCCGGGCCATGCGCTGGCGCACCAGCTCGGTGAGGTCCTCGGCGTTGCGCGTCTTGGTCGCGTAGTCCGCCAGCGCCTCGAGGATGGTGTGCGCGTCGCGGGTCGACAGCCCCTCGCGGATGAGGTTGCGGAAGACGCGGAGCACGGCCGCCCGGGAGAGCAGGTCGGGCACGAGATCCTCGACCAGCTTGCTGTCGGTCTCGGCGATGCGCTCGAGCACGCTCTGGAGCTGGGCCATGTCGAACAGCTCGTGGGCGTGCTGGTGCATCAGCTCCACGAAGTGGGTGATGATCACGGTGGGCACGTCGACGACCGTGTAGCCGAGCGACTTCGCCTGCATGACCTGGGCTTCCGTGATCCACACGGCGGGCAGGCCGAAGACGGGGTCGATGGTCTGCATGCCCTTGAGGCCGCCCTGGGCCGAGCCCGGGTCCAGCGCGAGGTGCTTGCGCGGGTGCACGGTGGCCTGACCGATCACCTCGCCGCGGAGGCTGATGGTGTAGGTGCCGGAGCCGTGGACCATGTTGTCGCGCACGTGCACGCTGGGCAGCACGACGCCCAGCTCGGTGGCGAACTGGTTGCGGGTGCGCTGGATCTTCTGGAGCAGCTCGCCGCCGCGGCGCTCGTCCACCAGGTAGACCAGATCGAGGCCGACCTCGATGGCGAGCGACTCGACCGGGAGCAGGTCCTCGGGCTTGGTCTGCTGGTCACCCTCCTCGACCACCTCGGGCACGACGGCGTCCTCGGGGGGCGCGTTCTTCTGGGCCTGCCAGCGGGCGTAGGCGAGGGCGCCGGTGCCGGCGGAGATGATGAGGAAAGGCAGGGTCAAGCCGGGGATCAGCGCGAACGCACCCAGCACGACCGCGGCCATCGCGAGCACGCGGGGGCGGCCGAGCAGCTGGGCACCGAACTGGCTGTGCAGCTCGGTGTCGCCGGACTCGTCGACGCGGGTGACCAGCAGGCCGGCGGCGGTGGAGATGATGAGGGCGGGAACCTGGCCCACCAGGCCGTCGCCGATGGTGAGGATGGTGTAGCGCTCGGCGGCCTCGAACAGGGTCATGCCCTGCTGGGCGACTCCGATGAACGCGCCGCCGAGGATGTTGACCACGGTGATGACGATGCCGGCGATGGCGTCGCCGCGGACGAACTTGCTCGCACCGTCCATGGAGCCGTAGAAGTCGGCCTCGCGGGTGATGGAGGCGCGGCGTTCCCGGGCGGTCTTCTCGTCGATGAGGCCGGCGTTGAGCTCGGCGTCGACCGCCATCTGCTTGCCGGGCAGGGCGTCGAGGGTGAAGCGCGCGGCGACATCGGCCACGCGGCCGGCACCCTTGGTGATGACGACGAAGTTGATCAGCACCAGGATGGTGAAGACGACGAGGCCGACGGCGAAGCTGCCGCCGACCACGAACTGGCCGAACGCCTCGATGATCTTGCCCGCCGCCGACGTGCCCGTGGAGCCCGACAGCAGGATGAGCCGGGTCGAGGCGACGTTGAGCGCGAGCCGGAAGACGGTCGCGACCAGGAGCAGGGACGGGAAGAGGGTGAAGTCGACCGGCCGCTTCATCGACAGGGTCGTCAGGAACAGCAGCAGCGACAGGCCGATGCTGCCC
>CALATR010000196.1 GCA_937891875.1 uncultured Pseudomonadota bacterium
GTTGGAGGCGACGACGATCTCGGCGGAACCATCATTGTCGACGTCGGCGACCGACGGGTACTCCCACAGGGTGACCGAGCCGTGGCCGGCGGTGACATGCCGGATCGCGCCGGTCGCACCGTCGAAGATGAAGAAGCGGGTCTGGTCGGCGTAGAGCACCTCGTAGGCGCCGTCCCCGTCGACGTCGTAGCCGGAGCACGCGGCGAGGCCCGAGCCGTCGTCGATGGTCTTGGTCCAGACGCTGGTCCCGTCCAGCTCGCGCAGGTTGAAGACGTTGCTGGACGCCCAGGCGATCTCCGCGTCCCCGTCGCCGTCGAAGTCCGCGACGCAGGGCGCGCCGGGCTGCTCGGTGCCGGCGTCGCGGTTGAAGAGCATGCTGCCGTCGTGGTTGTAGATGGCGAGCCGTCCGCCACCCACCATCGCCACCTCGGCCTCGCTGTCGCCGTCCGCGTTGAGGATCGCCGCCCAGTGGCCGTAGCTGCCCGCCACGGTCGAGCTCCACAGCTCCTCGCCCGTGCTGCTGAACACCTTGTTGCCGACGATGATCTCCTGCTGCCCGTCCAGATCGAGGTCGCCGACCGCGGGCATGCGGTAGGGGATGTTGCCCTCGATGGGCAGGGAGAACTTCAGGTCGCCGGTCAGGCCGTCGAGCACCAGGTTGTCGGCGATCACCTCGGGACGGCCGTCCCCGTCGACGTCGGCGGCGGTAGCCTGAGGGTAGGACGTCATCACCGCCTCGGTGCCGGTCCACATCAGCGTGCCGTCCGACTTCGCGGCGATGGGCCGGCGGCTGGTGGCGGTGAACCCGACCACGTCGGACGCGCCGTCCCCGTCCAGATCCACCAGCGCGATGCCGCCGCCCGCGTCCCACCCCGGCATGGTCCAGTGCAGCCCGCCGCCGTCGCCGCTCACCACGCGCAGGGTGCCGTTGCTGATCCCCGCCTCGTACACCACGACGGCGATGTCGGGGATGTCCTCCTCGTCGACGACGCCATCGCCGTTGTCGTCGTTCATGTTGCCGATGACCGGGGTCATGATGGCGCGCTGGTTCGACCCGAGGTCCTGCCACTCGATGGCGACGTCCCACGGATCCTGCACGTCGGCCTGGGGCGCCACGCAGGTCGGATCCACCGCGGCGGTGCCCCCCTCGCGCAGCTGCAGCTCGCAGCTCGTGTCGATGCAGTCGGCGAGCCCGTCTCCGTCGCCGTCCTCGAAGCCCTCGTCGACCTCTCCATCGCCGTTGTCATCGATGCCGTTGCAGAGTTCTTCGCGAGGGAACTCGTCTTCGACGACACCGTCGATGCCTGTCTCGATGCAGCCGGTGAACACGGCCGCCACGCCCAGCGCGACGAAGGAGGAGATGTGTGCGCGCACGGCGACTCCGGGGTCGGATCCACAGGGTAGCGGCAGTTCGGGCGATCGTGTGGACAAACGCCGAGGCCTCATCAGTTTGGTGCACGCTCGGGCGCCCTGGTTAGCGCCGACATCCCAAGAACCCGATTCGTCACCTCCGATCGCCTGGAGCACCCGATGAGCCTGCTCGACACCCTGATGGTCCGCCTGCAGTCCGAGGCCCCCACCCTGGCGCGCAACCTGGCCGACCTCGACGACGACGCCCGCCGTGAGCTGGAGGGCGTGGTCGGCCGCTTCGACCGCGACGACAGCGGCCACCTGGGCGAGGGCCAGCGCCGCGACCTGGTCCGTCTGCTGGTGCTGCTGCGCAAGCCCGGCGAGGCCGAGAGCCTGCAGTGGCTGAACAAGGTGCTGGACTACCTGGACGTCAACGCGAACGCGAAGCTGGAGCCGAACGAGTACGCCGAGGTGATGGGCATCCTCGACGACTTCCGTCGCTCGGACTCGAACAACCTCTCGCTCTCCCACGTGGAGCTCGAGCTCCTCTACGCGGTCCTCCGCCACCGCGACGCGGACAACTCCCACCTGCTGGAGCGCGACGAGCGCCGGTCGCTGCGCGCGGATCTCGAGCGCTTCGAGAAGTGGTGGGAGGAGGAGAAGGAGCAGAATCCGCTGGTGAAGGAAATTCTGGGGCGGTCGTAGGAGAGAGCCGGTCTGCGGCGAGAGCAGGTCGCGTGGCTTCGGGCGGGGGAGTGGCCGGTCGGGGCGTGCCGCGAGAGCAGGTCGCGTGGCTTCGAACGGTGGAGTGGAGGCCCGGTCTCCAGTCTCCAGTCTCCAGTCTCCAGTCCGCATGCGGGAGCATCGCCGCAGGCGCACATGTGCCGTTCGCAGGACCGGACAAGTCCGTGCGAAGCCGCAGGGATAGAAACAGCGCGTCGTCGCTGCAAGCACCAGGGCGACCGCACTTGCTGCACCTCCGTGCGCGGGCCGGCGTCACTGCCGTAGGACTGGGGACTGGAGACTGGGGACTGGAGACCGCCCCGCCACTCCCCTGCCCGCAGCAACGGCGTCTACGCCAGACGGCACGGGCGTCCCTCCACTCCTGCCCGCAGCGACGGCATCTACGCGAGACGATCCGGCGACCCGCCCTCCTCGCTCTCCCTCGCCAGGCGCTCCGCCAGCTCCCGCGCACGCTCGCGGCGCTCTTCTTCGCGTTCCTCCTCGATCTCGGCGCGGAGGTAGCGCTGGCGGAGCATGTTGTTCTGCACGATGCGGAAGATCAGCAGCAGGCCGATGACGATGCCGAACCATCGGGCATAGTCCGCCTCGAAGCCAGGGATCCCATAGAGGAACAGGTAGCAGGCGATCGCCAGGTTGAAGACCTGCAGCGGCCAGAACGCCCAGGGGCTGCGGCGCAGCACCGCCAGGCGCAGCACCGCCTGGTTCGCGGCGATCACCGCGACCGCGACCAGAAAGAGGACCGTCGTGCTCACGAGCCCGCCCCCCGCGGCACCAGCGCGACGTTGTCGATGAGGCGGGTCCGGCCCACCATCGCGGCGATCGCCGCCCGGCTCTCCCGGGTGACCTCCCCCACCTTCGCCAGGCTGTCCTTGTCGACCACCTCCAGGTAGTCGAGCGCGTCGACCTCCAGCTCGGCCTTCGCGACCTCGATCAGGGCCGCGGCGTCGGTCACGCCGTCCGCCAGCGCCCCCTGCATCGCCCGCAGGCCGCGGGACAGGCTGACCGCGCGCTGGCGATCCACACCCTTCAGGTACGCGTTGCGGCTGGACATCGCGAGCCCGTCGTCCTCACGGATGATCGGCCCACCGACGATGTCGATCCCCATCTCCAGGTCCGCCACCATCCGTCGGATGATGGTCAGCTGCTGGAAGTCCTTCTCGCCGAACGCGGCCATGTCGCAGCCGACCACCTGGAACAGCCGGTAGACCACCGTGGCGACACCCTCGAAGAAGTGGGGGCGGCTCTTCGCGCACAGGCGCCCGTCGTCGAGGGCGGGCACGTGGATCCGGGTCTGAAAGCCCGGAGGATACAGGCCGGTCGGGTCTCCCGCCGGTGGGGGCATGAAGATGACATCCGCGCCTTCTTCCTCACAGATCGCCGAGTCCCCCTCGGGATCGCGCGGATAGACGTCGAAGTCCTCGTGGGGCGCGAACTGCAGCGGGTTGACGTAGATGCTGACCACGAGCCGATCCACCTGCGGTCGCAGCAGGCGCATCAGTGAGCGGTGGCCCTCGTGCAGGAAGCCCATCGTGGGCACGAACCCGATGCGCAGGCCGTCCGCCCGGAAGCGAGCGCTGGCCTGACGCATGGCGGCGACGGTGTCGAGGGTCTGCATGGCGACTCCAGGGAGGCGCTCAGTACAGCTTCACGATCCGATCGGCATCCGCGTCCGCTGCGACCTCACCGGCTGCGGACGGAGCGCCACCCGCGTTGGCGAGCTGCTGACGTCCCATGCCGAAGCTGTGGGCGGCGTCGGGGAAGGCGCCGCTGCGCACCTCGCTGGCGTAGGCGCCCACCGCCTCGACGATGGTCTCCTGCAGGCGGGCGTAGCGCTTGACGAAGCGCGGCTTGAA
>CALATR010000197.1 GCA_937891875.1 uncultured Pseudomonadota bacterium
CCACCCTTGCCGCTACCGGGTAGCCGAAAGCGATCGATCCAAGGTCGAAACCGAGCTTTCCCGCAGTCTCCTAGCCGCTGTGCCTCAAGTGGGATCGAGCCCCCCCCTGCGAAGGGGTCATGTACCGGAGGCACAACGTCCCGGAGGTATGTCGCCACTTCCATGTGGGTCGAGTCATCGGACAAGATCGACGCGTCACGACTATCGCCAGTCCCGTCTGCCATGCGGCCACGAGCGAAGCTAATCGCGATCTCACGTTGAGCAGCTTCAAACACGGTCGGACTGTTGATGTTTTCCCACCGAACCAACTCCTCAATGAGACGGAAGAGTCGTTGGCGCTCGCGGTCCTGCTCCTTCTCGGTTGGGAACAGGTCCGGCCAAGACGACGGATCGTCCACGAGCTGTCCGAACAACACAGCCCGGCACGCCGCGAGAGGTCGACGGGCCCACCAAAGGTGCAGGGTCGACGGATGGCCGTGGCGGATCGACTTCTCGCGAGCGGACTCGCGGTTGATGGCGTCGAGGGGAAGGGCCACCTCGATCAGCTTCTTGCGGGGATGGGTCATGCGGGGTCCTCTCCGAGCGCCAGCAAGCTGGCGAGCGGGTACTGAGCGCTGGTCTGGTGGAAGCCCGGCTGGCCGTAGTCGTAGCCCCGCACGTAGCGAAGCTCGGTGGCCTGGTCGCCGTCGACCAGGGCGACGGCCAGCACGAACTGGTCGGGCACGTTGTTGGCCCGACGGATCTCGTTGACGGTGAGCGTGACCGAGTCGGCACCGACGATGCGGCCCTTCACCTCGATGAACAGGAGGCTGCCGTCCGGAGCCCGGGACTCGATGTCATAGCCGACCTTGTCGGCGCTCACGTCCCGGGGGATGCGCCCGAGGTCCCGCTCGGCCTTCATCACCGCCCGCATCGCGGCCAGCTCGGTCCTGCGGCGAGCCTCGGCGCTGGCCTGGTTGGCGCGGTCGGCCGCGCCCGTGCCCCGGCGCTTGTTCAGCAGACCTCGTGGGATGACGAGACAGCCGCTACGGACCACCGGCGGGGCCGGGAGCAGGTGGCGCTCCTTCTCCAGCTCGGAGAGTCGGCCCTTCAACCGGTCGCTCAGCTTGTCGGCCCGCTCCTCGGCGACTTTCGCCGGCAGTCGAGTTCGCTTGCCGGCCCGCTCCTTCTCCCGCAGATCGGCGGCGCGGCGGTCCCAGTAGGTGATCTCCTTGGTGAGCCGGTCCTTGACCTGACGGGCGACCTTGTCGATGTGCTCGAGCCGAAGCTCCTTGACCTCCTGAAGGTGGCCGGGCACCAGCGCCTGGATGGCCCAGCCCATGGCCTCGTCCTCCCATGCCTCTCGCAGCCACTCCGCGTCGAGGTCCTGCTGGACAGCGCCGACCTCGTCGTCCGAGGCCGGTCGGAGGTCAAGATACGGGGCAGCGCCCACACGCTCCCAGGTCCCGTCCGGCCTCACAGACGTGAACTGCAGTCGCTTGGAGACGATCTGGAGCATGCCGTTCCGGGTGCGGCGACCATCCTGGATGGCGTGCTCCAGGGTGAACAGCAACGAGGGTTCTTCGCCGAGGTCCTGCTCGTCGATGAGCACCGCGCCGCGCTTGAGCACCTCACCATGGCGCTCCAGCACCAGGTCGATCACCGAGTCCAGCAGCGGGCTCCCCGGACAGATGAGCTCAGCCCGCGGCGAGGCGTCGACCTTGTCCTTCTCGAAGCAGACACGCTCGTAGCGCTTGAGGACCGGTGCCCCCATGCCGATGTGGCGGTCCCGCTGACGCACGGCGGCGGGAACGTGGGTAATCTCCCAGCGTCCCGGCTCCCGAGGGTGCATCTGCCCGCCAAGGCGCTTGAAGGCGTCCAGGAAGAAGGCCTGGATGTAGTGCGGTTGGAGCCGGCGAGCGTGTGCCCGCTCCATCTCCTCACGCATCGCCTGGATGCGCGTCGTGTCCATGTGGTCGTGGGCGAGGGCCCGGCCCTCGAGGAGAGCCACCAGACGCTGGTGGTCGACCGCCCCATCGACAGCCTCTTCGAGCCGAGCCTTCACGTCCGGGTCGTTGCCGTACCGGATGGCGTTCATCAGCAGCTCCCGGAGCGCCTTCTGCTCGAAGAGCTGCCCCAGCACGTCGAACACCTTGCCGCCGAGGGCCTCGCGCTCCCGGTCGAGCTTCTCCAGCAGCCGCGTGTAGACCATGCCCTCGCGCGTGTCCTTGGCCACCATGTTCCAGAGGTGGCAGACCTCACGCTGACCGATGCGGTGAATACGGCCGAAGCGCTGCTCCAGGCGGTTCGGGTTCCACGGCAGGTCGTAGTTCACCATGAGGTGAGCACGCTGCAGGTTGACGCCCTCGCCCGCGGCGTCGTTGGCCACCAGGACCAACACCTCGGGGTCGTTCATGAAGGCGTGGACGACGTTGCGCCGCTCCTGCCGCGTGACCCCGCCGTGGATGGTGACGACGGCCTCGTCACGCCCGAGTCGGTTCCGGATCCGCCGGACGACGTAGGACAGCGTGTCGCGGAACTCGGAGAAGATGACCAGCTTGCGGCGGTTGCCGTGCTCGTCGACCATCAGGGGGTCATCCAGGATCTGGTCGAGCTGGTTCCACTTGGCGTCCTCGCCGGACCTGACGACCCGCTTGGCCAGCTCCTCCAGGTCCTTCAGGCGGTCGATCTCCAGCTCGAGCTCTTCGATGGTGGCCGCCGCGGTCGCGTTGTCCATCAGACGACCCTCGAGTTCTTCGCGCTCCTCCTGCTCGGCCTCTTCATAGCTGTCGTCGAAGTCCTCCTCGTCAAGCTCGTCCAGCACCGAGTCGTGGAACTCCAGACGGGCGGTCTTCCCCCGCAGGATCAGGCGCTGCTCTGCGAGGCGCGCCTCCAGCTTCTCGCGGCGCCGCTTCACCGAGCGGAAGATGGCTTCAGGGGACGAGGCGAGCCGCCGCTGGAGGGTCATGAGGGCAAACCCGACGTTGACGCGTCGCTGGCCATCGCCATCGCCCACGTTCCGCTCGACGCGGTTCATCTCCTCCCGAACGTAGTCAGTGACCTCGGCGTAGAGGTGGGCCTCCTCGTCGGACAACTCGTATTGCGCAGTGTAGGACCGACGCTCCGGGAACAAGGGCGTGCCGTCGAAGCGGTACAGGTCCTCCTTGACCAAGCGACGCATGATGTCGTGTGGGTCGATGGTGTGAACCCCGTCCCGGAAGCGACCCTCGAAGCGGTCGGCGTCCAGCAGGGCGAGGAAGATCTGGAAGTCCTCGTCCTTCCCGTTGTGCGGGGTCGCCGTCATCATCAGCAGGTTGCGGCAGTGGCTGCCCACGGTCTGGCCCAGCTTGTACCGCTTGGTGAGCTTCACCTCGCCGCCGAAGTAGTGCCCGCTCATGCGGTGGGCCTCGTCCACGATCACCAGGTCCCACTCGGGCGCGTCGAGCAGCTTCGCCTGCAGCTCCTCGTTCCGGGCGAGTTGGTCCATGCGGCAGACCAGGTGGTGGTTGTGCTCGAACGGATTCGCCGTGCGGGAGGCGGTGATCATGTCCCGGGTCAGCAGCTCGAAGGTGAGGCCGAACTTCTCGGCCAGCTCGTCCTGCCACTGCTCGGTGAGGCTGCCGGGGGAGATGATCAGGCAGCGCTGAAGGTCGCCCCGGATCAGCAGCTCCTTGATGAGCAGGCCCGCCATGATGGTCTTGCCGGCACCGGGGTCATCGGCGAGCAGGAAGCGCATGGGCTGACGAGGCAGCATCTCCTCGTAGACCGCAGAGATCTGGTGCGGCAGGGGCTCGATGATGCTGGTGGTGATCGCGACGTACGGGTCGTAGAGCCAGGCCAGTCGGATCCGGTCGGCCTCGGAGACGAGTCGCAGCAGCGCGCCATCGCCATCGAAGGACCACGGGCGACCTGCCTCGACCACCTCGAGGGTGGCCTCATCGTCTCGGTAGACAAGGCGAGTCGCGACCTGCTGCTTGGCGTCCAGGAAGGTGACGCGGACCGCGTGCTCCCCGAACCACTTGACCGACTCCACCGATGCGGGGCCAGCGGGATCGAGCCCGTTCACGCGGGTTCCGGCCTGGAGGTCTTCGAGCCTCATCCTGCATCCTCCGGCTGCGAGCCCGCAGAGCGTTGTGCTTCAACCCAGGCGTAGATGTCGACGCGCCGGAAGCGGAGCTGTGCGCCGACGCGGAAGGAGGGCAGCTCGCCTCGAGCTTCAAGCCGACGGACGGTCTTGTCCGACACCTTGAGCAGGGCCGCGACCTCGCGGACGGTGAGGATGTCGTCTGGCATGGGAGCGCACCCCGGGAGGTTGGGGACTCTCTCATGCGTGGGTGGCGGTGTCCAGCGGTGTCCAGGCTTGCCCACAAGTGACACGCCCTGACGGCATGGTGGTGGAGGCGGTGGGAGTCGAACCCACGTCCGAAGCTGCGTGGACACGGCGTCTACGCGCGTAGCTCCCTCGACTACGACTTCGGCTCCGAGGAAGCGGAAATCACCGAAGTTCGCCGACTGATGGAGGAGATTCTCGTCCCCAAGCCCTTGCGTCGGACAAGAGCGGCCGGACTATCCAGGTCGTGACACGCCCGTCTGATGCCCCTGGAAGCGAACAGACGGACGACTCACTCGCGGCTAGGCCGCGAGCGGGTAAGACTGCTTGTTGTTGGCAGTTAGTAAGTTGCCGAGCGGATTAACGAGGATGCCCGACATCCTCGGCGCGCAACCGGGACCAATCGACAACCCCGTCGAAACCGGTACGCCCCCAAGAACACCATGCTGTCAAAGACCGAGCCGCGGCACGCCACTCCGTAGTCACTACGCGGGCTTGAGCAAGGGCAACGTGTATCCGGGAAGCCCCATGCGAAGCGTAATACTGTGCAGGGACTCGCGGAAGAAGGGCCACACGTTGAACGCGGCGTTGTGGTCCGCGAACGCCTGCAGCGTCTCCGGAGCAACTGCATCGTCCCCGTCCAGGGCGTAGGACACGAGGTAGACCTCGTGGACGCGGACGAGGTGCTCATCGCTGCCGGGAGGAAAGGCCTGCCACTTCATGTGCATTTCGCATTCGATGCGCGAGCCATCGTCCACGACTTCCCCCGAACCGCTGATCTCAAGACCGACTTCCACGCCACCCTCGACGGCGCCGTGCGCGATCACGAAGTCGCGACGACCCTCGATGCTCGCCGCGGCGAGCTGGACGTCCGCGAGCTGGATGCGCTGAAGCAGGCTGTTGAAGCGCTCCAGCTGCTCCGGCGTCGGCGCCGCATCAGACTGCCTGGCCATACCTTCCTCCCCATGCGCTGGACTCCGCCGCCGGCGGGGCGATCCAGCGCTTCGACCTGTCCAGATCGCCCTGCTCCGCCAAGTCCTTCGAGATGCAGGTCACCTCGCGAAGTACAGGAAAGCAACTGCGCTGCACGTAGTAGGACGACCGAAGCGGGTCCCGAACGTGGAAGTCCACCTCCACACCCATCGCGTCTGCTGCACGCAGCACCGTGTCAACCGTGATGTTGGAAGGGCTCCCCATGGAGAGGACGCGCTGCACCTGGGAGGGCGAGGTCTCCATGAGCTTGGCCAGCTTCCGCACCGACAGCTCCCTGCGGTCCACGCATGCACGGAGCTGCCGAGCCAGACCAGCGATGCGCTCGGCGCGGTAGAGGTTCCTGGACCCGGTCTTGTCCTTGCGGACCCGGTCAAAGAGATTCTGCACAGTGGGGCTGAGAGTGGTCATCGGTTGCTCCGTCGGTTGTTCTTCTTGCGCTTGCCGTCTCGAGAAGTGGGCTCGGCTTCTTGGCGTTGCCGCACCTTCTCCGCGATGTGTTCCTTTCCGGCCGCCAGGGCGTTCTTGAGCTGCTTCTTGTCGCCTGCGTTGAGCTTCGTTCGCCGCTTCGCCGGATTGACGTGAACGAGAAGGAGGACGTCAGACTTGGCGTAGAAATAGAGCCGGATGGACTGGTTGCGCTTGTAGTACCGGACGTAGAAGAGTTCTCGAAGGGGCCCTTGGAGCCGGGAGACTCCAAGGTACAGCGTTGGGGGAGTCGTCTCTGCGATGTCGCGGCAGAGCACCAACAGGTCGGCGAGCAAGGGATCCTCGCTGTCGAGGTCCTCGAAGTAGGCGGCAGGGTCTGGCAGGAAGTCGAGCTCCACGCCCGGTCACCTCGGCACATGTCCATGGTGTACCCATATATCGGTACACGATCAAGAGGGCTAAAGAAATTCGAAAGCACCTGCTTCTGCCCACGGCTTCGGACCCCGGTTCTGGACCCCGCTACGCCGCCGCGTCGCGACCGGCCTTGTGGACCCCCTCGGGGCGCGGCCACTCCCCCGCCTCGGCCAGGCGCCGCCGGAGCGTCGCGCGCGACACCCCGAGCGCCTTCGAGGTCGTCTTCAACCCGTGGCCCTGGTCGAGCATCGCGATCGCCGGCCGTAGATCGAACTCCACCCGCGGACGCCCGCAGTGCTTCCCGGCCGACTGCGCCCGTCGCACCCCCGCGATCACCCGCTCGCGCACCATCTCGCGTTCGAACTCAGCAAACGCCCCGAGAATCTGAAGCATGAGCCGCCCCGCCG
>CALATR010000198.1 GCA_937891875.1 uncultured Pseudomonadota bacterium
CGAAGGGCCAACGGAAGCTGTTCAAGATGCACGTCACGTTCGGGGGCTCCGAGGACCCCTACAAGAACGCCCAGCTCTACTATGACGTGCTCCCCAACGGGCAGATCGAGGTCGCCCACGTCGGACGACACCTCCGCACCGTGAGCCACAACACATAGGTGGTACGGTCCGCCACCCCGCCGAACCATGTTGACCGCGATCGAGGATTGAACTTGAATATCGACCCTAAGCACTTGTCCCTGCTGCAGCTCCTGCAAGACCGACTGTTCCAGATTCCGCAGTACCAGCGGGCCTACAGCTGGGGACGTCGCCAGCGAAAGGAGCTGTTCGAAGACATCGATGCCTTGATGGAACGCGACGACGGCGCGACTCACTTCATGGCCACCGTCGTGGTGCTCTCACGAGGGAAGCGGACCGTCGTTACCGATTCCTTCGACGTTGTAGACGTCGTCGACGGGCAACAACGCCTCACCACCCTCGTGATGCTCCTTCGGTCGGTCCAGAAGGCGCTCGCGGACCTCGGTGCCCACAAGAAGGCGCAGGCGCGGTTGAACGAGTTGCTGATCAAGGACGACGACCTGAGCCTGGTCTTGCTGCAAACGAACCACGACACCAGCCACGTCTTCCGAGACTACATCCGCGAAGGCAAGGCTCCCGCCGATGGGCCGCCAAGCACCAGGGCAGAACAGAATCTCGTCCAGGGGATCCGGGACTGCGAGGGGTACGCCGGTGCGAGGGATGCCGAGGGCCTGCTGAAGCTCACGCAGGCGCTGTTCAATCAACTCACCTTCATCGTCCACACGCTCACGGACGAGAGCCTCGTGTACACGGTCTTCGAGGTGCTGAACAGCCGCGGCTTGTCGGTCGCCTGGATCGACAAGCTCAAGAGCATGTTGATGGCGATCGCCTTCGAGAACGGTGACCCCGACGAGACCCACGTGAGCGAGCTGCACGAGGTCTGGAAGGAGGTGTACCGGGCGCTTGGGCTGCGCGAGGGCTTGTCCGACGAGGCGCTGCGCTTCGCCGCGGTCCTCCTCACGGGCCAGTTCTACAAGGGGCGTTTGCTGAGCCTGCAAGGCGCCACCGAGGCTGTGCGCGACTGGTGTGGAGGAGACACGAAGAAGGCGATTGAGGCCTCGCGCTGGCTGTGCACAGTGGTCGAAGGGCTCAACCGGCTAGGCGAACGGCCAGTCTTGACGCCGCTAATGAGGATCAGCCAGGCACGGTTCGTGGCGTTGGCGATCGAGCTGTCCGACTTGTCCGATGAAGACAAAGAAGCCTGCATGGCACAGTGGGAGAAGACGGTGTTTCGTGTGTTCGGGATCGCCAACAAGGATGCCCGGACGTTGTCCGGAGCTCTGGTGCGTCTCGGAACGAAGGTGTACCGCGGGGACATGAGCGCCGCTTCGGTCGTCCAGAAGCTGGAGCGCATGGCGCAGGACAAGGCCTACGGGGACATCCGCGACCAACTCGAGGACGAGAACTGCTACCACGACTGGAAGGGGTACCTGCGCTACCTCCTCTACCGCTACGAGCAGCATCTGGCCGAGCAAGAGGGCGAAGCCATCGACAAGTCGGTGTGGGACCGGATCTGGGCGGCACGCCCGGACGACACGATCGAGCACATCGTTCCACAATCGGCCGCCAACAGTGATGGTTTCAAGGGGAAGCTGTACGTGCACCGGCTCGGGAACCTGACGCTGTTGCCGCCCAAGGTCAACAGCTCGCTGCAAGACAAGCCGTTCCAGCAGAAGAAGGCCACCTACGCGAAGGCCCCGCTGTACCAGGTGCGCGCCCTCGCCGAACTCGACAAGTGGAACAAGAAGGCAGTCAAGACCCGCGAGGAGGAGATCATTTCCTGGGTCGAAGACCAGTATTCGTAGGCCAGAACCGCTCGCTACTGCACCGGGTCACTCCACCAGCACACCCTCTCCGGCTGCAGCGTGAGCCGGTACCCGCCGTCCACGGCGCTCCCCTGCACCGCCTCGATGGGCGCCTTCCTGCCCTCGAGCGCCGGCTTCAACCGCTTCACCAGGTCGGCCTTGATGCTGCGGAGGTTGACCTCCCAGGCCTCGACCTCGGACGGGGCCTTGTCGGGCCACACCTCGTCGAAGAGCTCGTCGCGGGTCACCACCTGCCCTGGGCGCTGCGCGAGCCCCTGGAGCAGCCAGCGGGGACGCTGCCGCCTCCGCAGGTCGATCTCGGCCCCCCAGAGCCAGGCGCGCTCCCGTCGCGGATCGAGCACGAGGTCGAATCGGTCCCCGAGGAGCGCGACCGGATCCGCCGCGGCCAGGTCGTCCCGGTGCTGGAGCGCCCACGGGGACAGGTCGACGGAGATGCTGCCGCTGGCCGTCTGGACGCAGGCCCCCAGGTCGAGAACCTCGACCCCCACCCGGGTCAGCGCCGCGTGCTCGGAGACCGCGAGGCTGCGCCCGATGGGTGCCAGGACGAGGCGCAGCGCGCCGGGGGCTCCCACAGCGAGCTCATCGGCGACCTGGAGGAGATCGAGCAGGGTCCACGCGGACGTCACGGCCACCGCAACCGAGGCGCCGCCCACCATGGTGGGGCCCACCGTGACGGTGCGACC
>CALATR010000199.1 GCA_937891875.1 uncultured Pseudomonadota bacterium
CGGCACGCGCCCGGCCGAGCGCGCGCTCGCAAGGAGCTCGTCGAGGTCGAGCGCGCGGAGGGCGTCCGCGGCGAGCACCGCGGTGGCGGCGCCGAGGAAGCCGTCGATGACGAGCACGTGGCCCTCACCGAGACGACGGACGGCGTCGGCGTCGAGCCAGGGGCCCCGAGCGAGGGTCGGGGCAGGCAGCGCGGTCATGCATCATCCACCCAGCCGGGAGACCCGGAGGACGGCGGGGTCTATCTCGCTTCTCGGCGACGAGCCCGCTTCACCATCCCCCATTCTTCCGGGTCGAAGTCGTCGGGCGGGAGCGACAGCAGGTAGGCGCCGATGGCCAGCCGATCCGCCTCGCTGTAGTGGCTGAACGAGTCGCGGATCTTCTCCGCCATGATGTCGTCGGGATCGGTCCTCGTGCCGTCCGGCTTCTCGGCGGTCGCCAGGTAGTGGGCGATGTCGTCCGCGGTCCACCCGCCGAGTCCGACGTCGGGATCGGGGGTCAGGTTGGGGTGCACGTCGGACTTGCCGGGGTTGGCGCCGCCGGCGAGGTAGTCGCGGCGTCGCAGCAGACCGGCGCTGTTGCGGGGGGAGTGGCACTGGTCGCAGTAGCTGACCGCCTGGACCAGGTAGCGGCCGCGCTCGACGTCGGCCGGAGCGTCGGGATCGGGTTCGAACGGGCCGCGACGGAACGCGAGGCGCCGCCACAGGCCGAGCATGCCGGGAAGGCCGTAGGGCGCGTGCACCTCGTGGGGCCGGGACGGCGTGTCGACCGGGGGCTGGGCGCGCAGGTACACCCACAGGGCGTGCAGGTCGTCCTCGCGGAGGTTCGTGTAGGTCATGTACGGAAACGTCGGCCAGTAGCGGTGCCCGTCGGGCGCGCGGCCCCTGCGCATGGCGCGCACGAAGTCGTCCTCGGTCCACGCGCCGATCCCGTGTTCGGGGTCCGGGCTGATGTTGGGCGCGTAGAACACGCCGAAGACGGTGGGCAGGTCGCGGCCGCCGCCCAGGTGGGTCGCATCGTCGAAGGGTGGGCTGTGGCAGCCGACGCAGCTGCCGACCCGGTAGAGCAGGGCGCCGCGGGCGTACACGGGGCCAGCGTTCTCCGGCATCTCGGGCATGGCGACCGGGGCGTCGGGCAGGCGCTCGACGTGCTGGGGCCGGGCGCAGGCGGCGACGACCAGCAGGGCGCAGAGCAGCAGGCAGTGTGGCACAGTGTCCTCCTCTCGCCGACAAGGTCACCCGCCGACCCACCGGAGTGAAATCGCATTGGCCAGCCGGGACACCGAGCCCCTGAAACAGAGGAAGCAACCGGCACAAGCGCGATCGCGCGACCTGGTGGAAGCCGTGCTGGTCGCCGCCGCTCGCATTCTCCGCGAACAGGGCGAGGACGCGCTGACGACGGCCCGGATCTGCGAGGTCGCCGGGGTCAGCCCAGGCTCGCTCTACCAGTACTTCCCGACCAAGGACGCGGTCATCTACGCGATCCTGCGCCAGCACGCCGAGGTGGTGACCGTGGCGATGACCGGCGTGCTCGCCGAGCACCGGGACAGCGACGCTGCGACCCTCATCGGCGCCGCCGTGCACGCCTTCGTCGACGCACACCGCACCGACCCCGCGGTGCACGCCGCGATCGGCCGCCACGTCGCCCGCCTCGCCGGACCCGGCCTCGAAGAAGACCTGCTCTCCGGCGCCGAGCGCGTACTCCGCGCGATCCTGGAGCAGCGCCAGGCCGAGCTGCGCGTCTCCCCCGACGTCGGCGCCTTCCTGCTCATGCGCACGCTGGAGGGCGCCGTGCACGCAGCCGCGCGGGACCGGGCGGATCTCCTGGAGGATCCCGAGTTCTCGCGGGGGCTGGAGCTTCTGCTGCGCGGGCTGGTCACCCCGGCGTGACGCCCGTCAGCGCTTCCACACTGCGAGCTCGCCGCCCTCGGAGCCGACAGCGATGCAGTCCCCCTTGGGGCTCACCCCGACGATGGACAGGCGCGCGGCGAATCCGGGGTCGATGGTCTGGACCAGATCCCCGTTGGTGGCGTCGTGCACGAAGACGACGTCCCGATCGCGCACCACGGCGAGCACCCCGCCGCCGAGCGCGGCGCAGCACGCCCCGTCTCCGCCGTCCACCGTGGCGAGGTCGACCGCCCCGCCGCCGTCGCGCTTGAAGACCCGCCCGGCGCCGCGCTCACCGACGACCGCCACCCGGCGCGCGCTGACCGCCACCACCTCGGGGCGACCGAGCTTGAGCGGGTAGCGCCCGGCCGGCTTCTCCCGGCTGAAGCTGTAGCCGAGAGCCTGGGTGGCGTTCGAGCTGGCTGGCACCGCGATGATCCGCTCCTCGCCGGGCATGACCTCGAAGGCGTCGGGCGAGGGGCCCGCGGCGTCCCGACCCGCCCACGTCGGCAGCGCCTGCTCCCGTCCGCGGCCGGTCGGCGCCAGGATCGCAGGCCCCGGGCCGCCCAGCAGCACCGCGTGCTCGCCATCCGCGGTGAGTCGCCCCCCGGTGTAGTCCTGGCCGAGAGTCGGCGGTCGACGTGGACCATCTCCGTCCACGGCGCGGCGGTCGGCCCGCCAGCGCACCGGCTCGTCCACCGCCTCCTCGCCCGGCTGACGGTCCGGGGGCTCCTCCACCGACAGGGTGATGATCTCGCTGTCCACGACCGCCAGATCGGCGACCGAGCCGGGCACGGTCCAGGTCCGGGACGTGTCGCCGCGGGCCCAGCGCACCCGCCCCTCGTCGTCGCCGCTGGCGATCTGGCAGGCGTCGTCGACCACCACCGCCCGCAGGCCCGCCTGGTGGGTGCGCGGCCCGCTGTGTCCGGGGTTGCGCAGGTCGACGATGCCGAGCGCGTCGAAGCGGGCCCGGACGAGGAGGCGGCGACCACCCTCGCTGAAGCCCTGGATGCCGTCCACGTCGTCCACGAGCCCGCGGACCTTGCCGTCCGGACCGAGGATCCGCAGCCTCAGACGCGCATCATCGGCCAGGCGCTCCGCGAGCACGACCGACTGCCCGTCCGGGGCGACCTGCACGTCAGCCACCTCGCCGTCCAGCGGCACCGACCAGCGCTGCTTGCCGTCGCCGAGGCCGACCATCTCGAGGCGGTAGTCGGTCCACAGGAGCAAGCCGGCGCCCGGGGTGAAGCGCGCCTCGCGCATGCCCTGCAGCTCGCGGATCACCTCGCCGGTGCGGGACTCGCGGAGCACGCCGTAGCTGCGTCCCTCCTTGCCGTGCCGCTCGATGACCTTGGAGCCGTCCGGAGACAGGGTGCTCCAGAACGGCGACTGCTTGGTCTCCCAGGCGACGACCTCGCCCTCGTCGAGATCGTAGACGCAGCGCACCTGGCCCATGGTGTAGGCGAGCCGCCCGTCGTGGCTGACGTGCACGACCTCGGACCACTCGGGGCAGTCCTTCAGCGGCCGCGCGCTGGCCGGATCCCACGGGTCGTCCCAGACCCGGTAGCGCACGTCGATCTCGAGGCCGCCGGTGCGGGACAGGCCGCGCTGGGTGACGTCGACGAACACCCG
>CALATR010000200.1 GCA_937891875.1 uncultured Pseudomonadota bacterium
CCAGCTGGGCCATGATCCGCGCCTCGCGCAAGAAGCGCGCGGTGTCGACCGGGATGCCCAGGACCTTGATCGCGACTTGTCGGCGAAGGAGCGGATCCTTGGCGCAGAACACGTCACCGGAGCCACCGCGGCCGAGGAGGCGGACGAGCTGGTAGCGGGAGGCGGCGGGGGCGGGGAGCTGCGGGGGAAGCTCCGAGATCTTGCCGACGAGGTCCTCGCCGAGATCGACGGTGGACGCGATGGTGGGGTCTTCGTTCAATGGACCAGCTTCAGCGGGGGGCGGCTTCAGGGGAGCAGCAGGGAGTCCGCGTACCACACGTACACGCTGGACAGGCTGTACAGTCCACTGGCCGGCCGTCCAGCGCTGGGAACGGCCCGGCTGGCGGTGATGCGGATCAGCGCGTCGTCGCTGTCGAGCGAGGGTCCCCACAGCTCGTCCGCCTCGAAGGCGAGGGCGTAGTGGATGGGGCCCGTGCCCACCGTGTCCGAGGTCATGGAGCTGCCGCCGAAGAGGTAGCCGCTCTCGTACAGGCTCCAGGCGTCCTCGTCGTCGAAGGGATCGTCGCTGTCGGCGAGGATGTCGACCACCTCGTCGGCGAGGTCGCCGGTGTAGAGCCCCCAGTCCTGGTCCTCGAACAGGCCGGCGACGTCGCTGCCCCAGGTGGCGCTGTCCCAGCGGCGGACCAGGCAGCCGCCGATCGTGCCCGAGCTGGTGTCGAAGCGGCGATCCTCGGCTCGGAAGCTCCCGCTTGCCAGGGTGAAGCCGAAGTGGTCGTAGGAGGTGCTGCCCGAGCCCAGGTCGAAGCTGAAGCTGTGGCTCCCTGCGGCGACGGCGGGGGCGGTGGAGACGAGGCGCATGCCGCAGACGTAGCGGAGGTCGCCGGTGGACTCGTAGCGGGAGTCGTAGATGAGCAGATCGATGGCCAGGGGCTGCTCGCCATCCACCGGGTCGCACCAGCCGCGGGCCTGGTTGGTCGAGCGATCGTAGGCGTAGACCCCGCTGACCTGGACCTGGTAGGGCTGCAGGTCTGCGCCCGAGTAGGGCTCGGCCGGCATGGCGACCGTGGGCTCGCAGGTCGGGGTGATCGACTCGCCGACGGTGACCGGCCCGGAGGTGAGGGGCTCGCCGGTGGTGAAGCCGTCGTCCGGGGTGACCCGGCAGGTGACGACGTCGCCCGGGGACTTGCCGCTGACCAGGGTCTCGGTGCGACCGACGACGGCGCCGTCGATGAGCCACTCGTAGGTGTAGCCGGGGGCGTCGAGGTCGTCGTCGGACCAGCCGGAGACGAAGCAGCCGAGCTCGGTGTCGGGCTCGATGTCGGTATCGGGGCTGATCGTGACCGCGCTGATCGACGGGGGCGAGTTGGCGATGATGACGGTGGACGAGCGCTTCTCGGGTCCGGGCAGGCTGCCGTCGTCGACGTTGGCGATGGCGACGACCTCCTGGCCGCGCGCGGCGGAGAAGGCGGCCAGCGTGGTGCCCTCGCCGGCAGGGCGGCCGTCGATCTCCCAGGTGATGGTGACGTTGGTGGCGTCTCCGTCGGGATCGCTCGCCAGGACCGCGGCGGTGAGCACGTCGCTGGTCACGGCGGAGATCGGGCTGATGTCGATGCTGTCGACCCGCGGCGGGGCGTTGAGGACCGTGACGCTGGCCTCGCGGATTCCGCCCAGCACACGCCCATCATCGGCCGCGACCTGTACGCTCCAGGTCTCGCCGCGGCGGGTGGCAGTGGCGGGGATGGTGCGCGCGCCGTCGTAGTCGGGCATGGCGTCGCCGTCGCGGGACCACAGGATGCGGTAGTCGAGCACGTCGCCGTTGGGGTCGGTGAACTCCTCCTCGACGACGAGCTGCAGGGAGTCGGAGCTGAAGGGCTCGGTGGGCGCGATGCTCACGGCGCCGCCGACGGGGGGCTTGTTGCAGCCGACCGCGCCGATCAGCAGCGCGCCTGCGAGCAGGTGGCGAGCGCTCATGGTCCCTCCTCGTGGATGTCCGAGGGTAGCCCGAGGATCCGCGGTCAGCGAGCCACGGTGGCCGGCGGGCGGAACTGGTGGCGCGCCGCGAGGTCCCCTATGCTCGGGCGTCCTGGAGGTCCGCTTGAGTCGTGGCACCGTCATCGCTGTCGTCGCTGGCGCACTCATCGTGCTGTCCGCCGCGGGCGCCGTCGCCTGGACCCTCCTGCCGCGCACCCGCCCCGAGCCGGTGCCGATCGACTTCACCGAGCTCGCCATCTCGGAGTCCCCCCCGGCGGCGGTGACGATGCGCGGCACGGCGCACTACCGCGGGGTCGTGACCCAGACGGTGCCGGCGTCCCTGGCGGGGCCCGCCCAACAGTACGCGGTATTCGGGCTCTTTCCGCTGCACGACGCCTCGGACAAGGAGATCCGGGTCCTGGTCCGCTCCCCCTTCAAGGTCCCGCCGCGGGTGGACTACGAGTACGTGCAGGTCACGGGCTTCCTGGAGCGCCCGAAGCCGAGCACGATCCCGGCGCAGACGGAGCAGATGTTCGCGCGGGCGGACTACTGGTTCAGCGACGACGTGTGGGTGATCGAGGCGTGGGAGATCACGACGTTCGATCCGGCGGCGGGGATCGAGTAGCGGCGCTGCGAGCGGGGGGTGGGGCGGCCAGGTCTGGGCTGGCGGGGAGTCGCGTAGCTGCGAGCGAGGGAGTGGAGGGGCGGTCTCTGGTCTTTGGTCCCTGGGGCCTGCTTCCATCGGGGGGAGCTGGCGCAGAGTCCGTGGCCTCGGAGCGGTGGGCCCGCTGGGCGCAGCACCGACGAGTCGCGACCGCACCTCGGTGATCCGCACCGCGAAGGTGTCGCTGGGCCCAGAGACCAGAGACCAGAGACCAGAGACCGCCCCGCCACTCCCCTGCCCGCAGCAACGGCATCTCCGCGGATCGGCAGCCTTGCCCGCAGCGCCGGACCCTCCGACAGCGGCTGCACGGAGCTTCGAACCGTCCGCTCGCCTCACAGGCTGCTGCAGTCGATCGCCCCCGTCAGACCGCCAAACGTGGCTTCCTTCCTCTGTCCCACCGTCATCCCGCGCCACCGCGACTCGCTCACGCTGCAGGTGTGCTCGGTGCCCTTGCTGTCCTTCAGGACCACCGTGTAGGTCTCCTTGCGGTCGCCTTCGCGCTCGCAGCCGACGCAGTTGCCGGTCTGGCCGAGCTTCACGGCGGGCCACTTCGGGTTCAGGTCGCTGCCGGCCGCCTGCTCCTTGCGGGCGTCCTTCCACTTCATGACCGTGAAGGTGCACTTCTCGCCCATGATGGGGTCTTCGCGGTAGGTCGGGGTGCACTCGCGCTTCTCGGAGAAGGTGCCGTCGCCGTTGTCGACCTTGCGGACGTTGCAGTCCTCGCCGTCCTTCACCCGCTTGGTCGAGCGCTTCTCCTGCCGGCAGCTGACGATGGTGGCGCCTGACGGGACCTCGTCCTTCCAGTCGCTCTCGCGCTGCTCGCCGTAGACCTGCACCGCGATCTCGCGCTCCCAGCGGTGGCCGGCGACGGTGACCTGGTCGGTCGAGCTCCACAGCCAGGAGAGCAGCCAGAAGCCGATGCAGCCGAAGAGCAGGATGCCGATGACGATGGCGCAGCCGCCAAACAGGCCGACGCCAAGAAAGCCGCGCTTCTTCTTGGGGTTGTCGTCCTCGGGGTCGCGGCCGGCCATGCGCGCCTTGCGGGCGGCC
>CALATR010000201.1 GCA_937891875.1 uncultured Pseudomonadota bacterium
CGCGATGACATGGTCGCTGTGCTGATCTTCGACCTGGCGGCCTCCCAGGGGCTGGTGCGCCTGCAGGCCCGGGACCTCTTCGCCGCCATCGCCGCCAACCTCCCCGACCGCGGCACCGCAGACAGTCCCCGCGCCGAGCGGATCCTCGCCTTCCTGCACCGGCACGCGCCCGACGCCCACCTGCTCGCCGCCCGCCTCGCCCTGCGCACCGGTCTGTCCATGGAGCACCTCGCCCATCCCGAGGCCCTGGACGCCGGCCAGACCGCTCTGCTCGAGGACGCCGGCTGCGACCTGCTGGGCGTGGACAGCCTCGGCCTCGGTGGGCGGGCCTGATGGACCTCTCGGATCTGACCGGCCCGTGCCGCCCGGGCGCGCTGGAGTGCCTCGCCGGCGTGCCGGTCGTGCTGCAGGATCACCACACGGGTCTGCTGCTCGATCAGACCGTCGACGACGCGCTCGGACACGAGCTGGGCTGGGAGCTGCGCCGCGACGCCGCCCACGCCGCCTGGCTGCCGCTGCTGGCGCGCGCGGTCGAGCACCTTCGCGCCCACACCCCCGTCGAGCGACTGATCGCCTGCCAGGACCTGTTCTGGGCGACCGGACACGGGCGCATGGCCCTCGATGCGACCGCAGACGGGGGCACCGCCGAGGGCGAGTTCCTCCTTCACGGCACCGCCTGGACGCGGGCGTACGGCCAGCGCCTGCGCCGCCACCACCCCGCCGACGCCGTCGCTGCCGGCTTTGCCTCCGCCGCGGCCCAGGTCGCCTCGCGCTCCGACCGCACCCTGGTCGCCGAGGAGACCGCCTGCGTTGCCACCCACGCCTCGCGCTGCACCTTCCGCATCGTGCCTGGCGGCGTGCCGTCGGGGCGGCAGGTGCTGGCCGCCGACCTCGCCGAGGCCGAGCCCGCACCGGGGATCGGCAACGAGGCGATCGCCAGCCTGCACGCCGATCTTCGCCGGTTCACCTCCGGGCTCGCCGGCGACCACCGGGGCCTGATCGAGGCCTTCGACGTGTTCCTGTCCCGCCCGCCGACCAACTACGCCAACGCCGTGGCCCACGGCGCGGTCGACGCCATCCGCGCCCGCAGTCCGGCGCTGGTCCCGGTGGTCGAGGGACTGCTCCGGGAGTGCGGCCACCGAGGCGCGTTCCACACCCTCGGGGGGGTGCTCCGCTCGCCCGAGTGGACCGCGCTCGTGGGTCCGATCCCCCGGGAGCGGGAAGCGGTCGCCATGGCCTGCTGTGCCATCGCCCGATCGCTCGGCTACGGCGCGTACAGCGTCGAAGAGATCGGCGACGATCGCCTCGTGCTGGTCGCCTCCGCCGAGTTCGAGAGCCCATGGTGCCGCGTCGTGCGCGCCGACCGCTGTCCGACCAGCAGCTGGTTCATGCAGGGCGCCGCCATCGCCCTGCTCGAGCTCGCGACCCGGGTGGACTGGTCGTCGACCGCACCCCTGACCGACGCGTTCGCCGCCTTCGCCGAGCCCGCCTGGGTCGCTCGTCAGACCGAGAGCCTCGCCGTCGGAGACGCGGTCTCCCGGGTCGTGGTCGAGCGCCGTCCGTCCTGAGCCTCCGCGTGGACGACAGCGTGCCGCAGGAGCCGCACGCCACACCCGCGTGCTAGACCCGGGGCCATGTCGCAGGATCCCGAACATCCGCCAGGCCCGTGGGGCCCGGGTGCGTTTCGCAGCGGGCCGCTGGACGCCGGCGCGTCGCTCGTCGACGACGGGGGCGGAGATCGCTCGACCGAGCTGTACGATCACCCGTTCCGCACCGCCGACGACGAGCGCTACGGGGAGGGCCCGGTGCTCGGCTGGGGCGGCATGGGCCAGGTGCTCGCGGTCACCGACCGGCGCCTCAACCGCGAGGTCGCCTACAAGCGCGTGACCCTGCGACCGGGCAGCCGCGGCAGCTCCGTCCGACTGGCCCGGGAGGCCTGGATCACCGCCCACCTCGAGCACCCGGGGATCGTGCCCGTCTACGACGCGGGGATCAGCGAGGACGGCCACCTCTTCTACACGATGCGCCTGGTCCGCGGCCGCACCCTGGCCGAGGCGCTGCGGGAGTCGCCCTCCCTGCAGGCGCGCACCTCCCTGCTGCGCCACGTGCTCGACGCCTGCGAGGCCGTCGCCTACGCCCACAGCACCGGCGTCGTGCACCGGGACCTCAAGCCGGCCAACGTCATGGTCGGCAGCTTCGGCGAGACCCAGGTCGTGGACTGGGGGCTCGCCACCGTGCCCGACCCCAGCGCCCGGGCCGCCTGGCGCGCCCTGGGACTTCCTGGCGGCCCCGGCGACGACGACGCCCTGGCCGGCACCCCCGCCTACATGAGCCCCGAGCAGGCCCGCGGCGAGCCGGTCGACGCGCGCACCGACGTGTGGAGCCTCGGCGCCATCATCTACGAGGTGCTCACCGGCGGGCCGCCCCACCAGGGACTCGACTCCGGGCAGGTGCTGGACCGCGCGCGCCAGGGTGCGGTGATCCCGGTCCGCCGCCGCCAGCCCGACGCCCAGCCGGAGCTCGCCGCCATCGCCGAGCGCGCCCTGTCCGCCGATCCCGCCGATCGCTACGCCGACGCCGCCCAGCTGGCCCGCGAGCTCGCCCGCTGGTTCGAGGGCCGCCAGGTCCACGCCTACACCTACACCCCGGTCGATCTCCTCCGCCGCTTCGTCGTGGCCTGGCGCGCCCCCCTGCTGGTCGCCGCCGCCGCCGCCATCGCCCTGGGTGCCTTGGGCACCTGGTCGTGGAGCCGCACCGTCGCCGAGCGCAACCGTGCCCGAGAGGCGGAGGCGTCGGCGCTCGAGGCCCTGTCTCGCGCCGACGATGCCCTGTCCCGCGCCCTCGTCGAGCGGGCGTGGGTACACGCGGAGGTCGGCAGTCGCCCCGAGGCGGAGGTGCTCGCCGTGCGCAGCCTCGCGCTCCGGGACTCCCCCGAGGCCCGGGGCGTGCTCGCCGCCTTCGCCGCCCAGCCGCGGGTCGAGAAGGTCTCCGAGGTCCTGCTGCCCTCCTGCGCCCAGACCCAGGTCGACATCATCGGCAGCACCCTGGCCTGCATCGATCCCGACCGCGTCTCCTTGTGGGACCTGCCGGCGTCCGGCGAGGCCGAGCGCCGCTGGGAGGTCCACCTGCCCGGCGTCGCCTCCATGCTGCTGCAGCCCGACGCGCCCGTGCTGGCCGCCTCCAGCGACAACACCGTTCACTTCCTCGACGCCGAGACCGGCGAGGTGCTCGCCACCCACTCGGACCAGCGCACCGGGATCATGCAATTCCAGCTCGAACCTGGAGGATCCGTGCCCGTGGGCGGACGCGACGACCGGCTCATGGCGGTCGACCTCGCCGCCATGCGCGTGTGGTCCCGCACGAACATGTGCGGCGTCGACGACATCCTCACCGGAGCCAGCAGGCGCCCCAGCGGCCGGGTCGCCGCCATGTGCCGCAACTCCGCCCTGCTGGTGTTCGACGGCGATCTCGAGGCCGAGCCGCAGCGGTTCCCGACCGAGTTCCGGGGCCACCACACTGCCAGCGCCATCGCCTTCATGCCCGACGGCCAGCGCATGGTCGTGGGCTCGATCCGCGGCGGCGTCGGCCTCATCGACGTCAACAACGGGGAGCAGTCCGAGATGGCCCACAGCGACGGTGGCGCGGTGCGCGGCGTCGCACCCTCCCCCGATGGGCGCTGGGTCGCGGTGGTCTCCGAGCGGACCGGCGTGCAGCTGTGGGCACCCGCGACCGGCACCTTCGTCGGACGGCTGCCCGCCACCACCCGCGTCGGCGCGCGCTGGACCCCCGACGGCCACCTGCTCACCTGGTCCCGGGAGCGCATGGAGCGCTGGCGCATCCCCGAGCAGGCCGGGCCCGTGGTCTACGACTCCGGTGTCGGCCTCGCCGCCGCCGCACCCAGCCCGGACGGCAGCTGGCTCGCGATCGCCCGGGGAGACCACAGCATCGAGGTCCGCGAGGTCGACACCGGCGCCCAGGTCGCCCTGCACGGGGTCGAGGACAACCCCAAGGGCGTGTGCAAGCGGGTCGCGTGGAGCCCCACCGGCAGCGCGGTCTACGGCGCCTGCATGGGCGAGCGTCAGACCCGCACCCTGCGCGCGTCCGACTGGTCCTCCCAGCCGGGCATCCCGATCGGCATGTCCCGCCGGGTGCTCGTGCTGCGGCCAGATCTCCTGGTCGCCCTCACCTACGCCTCCGGGGGCCCCGTGCTGGCCCGCCTCGACACCGGCGAGATCCTCCCCGCCATCGCCGAGGGCTACTTCGACGACGGCAGCGAGAGCCCCGACCGCACCCTCGCCGCCCTGCTCGACACCGACGGCGGCGTGCACCTGCTCCGCTCCGGCGAGCGCCCGACCCGGACCCGGGTCCTCACCGATCCCCTGGCCCGCGGGGTCGCCACCGACGACACCGGCGATCACATCGCGGTGCTGCACGATCACGAGGTGTTGGTGCTGGCCCCCGACGGGGAGGTGCTGCACCGGATCCCCCACGAGGAGGCCGAGCCCACCGATGTGCTCCTCGACGGCTCCGGAGAGCGGCTCTTCACCGCGGCCAAGGACGGCGTCGCGCGGGTCTGGTCGCTGCGGACCGGGGCGCTGCTCGGACGTCTGCAGGGCCACAGCGAGCGCATCGCCACCATCGCCCTGTCCGACGACGGCGAGACCCTGTGGACCGCGTCCTGGGACGGCACGGTCAGGCGCTGGGGTCTCGCCGCCCTCGAGCGCCCGGTCGAGGCGCTGGTGGACGACATCCGCGACGCGTGGGACCTCGACCTGGACGAGGCGCTCAGCCCTTGAGCACCGGGCGCTCCGCCAGGTAGACCAGCTGGTGGGTCCCGTCCAGGACGAGATCATCGGGTGGGTTCAGCCGATCCTGTCCGCTGGCGGGATCGCGGGTGCCGATCAGCATGACCTCGCCACCGCGGCGCAGGTGGGCGAAGGCCTCGCCGAAGGTCGTGGGCAGGGGGAGGTCCGCCGGCACCGCCGCCACGTACAGGTTGTGGGCGCCGGCCATCGTGACCCGGCTCATGACCGTGCCCGTGCCCGGCTCGGCGATGGCGTGCGCGATCAGGGAGAACCCCAGGCGCGTGCTCTCGATCACCTCGTCGGCGCCGGCCGTGCGGGCGTGCTCGACGTTCTCCGGGTCGAGGATCTCGGCCACGACGTACAGGGGCCGCCGGCGAGGAAGCGGCTTCTGACGCCGAAGATAGCTACGCAGGGTGAACAGCGTCAGCAGGGTGACCGCGTCCGCCTGCTCCGGGTTGAGGCCGCGCCGACCGGCCACGACGACCCCCTCCGCGTGCACCATGCGGATCTTGTCGAGCTCGGCCTCCTTGGTCGGGTCCCCCGAGACCCACTCGACGCCGTCGGGCAGGTTCATGGGCGCCTCGCCCTGCGCCATGATCACGATCCTGGCCTGATCGTACTCCTCGATCATGGCGTCGAGGAGCTGGCGGCTGCCGGAGTCGTAGCCGAAGACGATGACGTGACCGACCGAGTTGCCCATGCGGAACTGCTCCTGGCGGATGCGGAGGATGGCGTTGAGCAGCGTGTTGCCCACGATGCCGGCAAAGAGGGCCAGGGTGAACATGCCCGCGACCATCAGCACCGAGCCCACCGCCCGGCCCAGGGGCGTGATGGGGCTGATGTCGCCGAAGCCGACCGTCGTGAGGGTGACCAGCGCCCACCACAGCCCGTCGGCGACGGAGTTGATGTCGTCGTTCTCCCGGCGTTCGACCAGGTAGATCGACAGGCCGCCCACCGCGGTGATCACGCCGAGGAAGGTGAAGGCCGCCTGATAGAGCAGGCGGTTGGCGTGGAACGCATCGATGACGTCGGTGATGGGGTTGGCGTAGCGGAAGAAGCGCACCGCGCGAGCGAGCCTGAGCAGCCGGAGCGCCCTCAGTCCACGCAGGGCGGGCACGACCGCGAACAGCACGAAGAGGTCGATGAGGTTGAGCGGCTGGAGCAGGAACTTCACCCGCCCCCAGACCTGCGCCCGGATCTCCTCGCCCAGCGGCCGGTCGTAGAATCCGGTGCCCGGCGGACGGAAGGTGAGGACCCGCAGAGCGAGCTCGACGGCGAACAACGTCAGGATCCCGAGGTCGACCCACTGCAGCACCGGCGCGAGCCCCACCCAGACAGCGGCGAACGCCTCCAGGGCGGACCGATCTCCGACCGGCGGGATCTCTTCCGGTGACGGTATGGTGACCTCGACCGCGAACAGCGCGATCGAGATGGCGATCAGGACCCAGACAAAGCCGTCCACCCAGCGGTAGGCTCGGCTCCCTGGGACGTGAAAGGCCCGGTAGAGGCTCTCCAACCCGCTCCCTCCCCTTTTCTCGTCCTTGACTGAATGTGAACGTTAACGGCGCATCGAGACGTCACACTACACACACGAGCGAGCCACCCATGAACGTCCAGAGCCTACTCGACAGAATCCTCGACACCGTCGATCGCGAGGCCTACCTCACGCCGGCGGATCAGGCGGAGCCCCGCTACCAGGCGGCGCTGGACGAGTGCCTCGGCATGCTGTCGGACGAGCGGATCCCGGTGGGGCGTATCCGCTCCCTGGCCGAGTCCCACCATGCTTCGGGCCGGCTCGACGACTTCCACTTCCACAGCCTGCTGCACGTGGTCGCGGCGCATCCTCGGGTCCAGGACTTCGACGAGGCCGCCCGCCAGATAGCGATGCAGGAGATGGCCGCCTACAACTCCGGCGGCGCCGACCTGCAGCACAAGCTCGCCAGCATCGACCGCCACCGCGGCGTGCTCGCCTTCATGCGCGGTCAGTACGCCGTCTCGCTGGACTACCTGACCCGCGCGCTGGAGCGTCAGCGCTCGGTCGAGAACCTGGGCAACGTGCTGTGTGCCCTCATCCGCCTGGGTGAGCTGGACGAGGCCTCGGGCATCGTCCGCCAGGCGCGGACGAACTTCCCCGAGAGCTTCGTCCGCCAGCTCAACCGCCGCATCGACTCCGACCCCGATCTTCTCCACCTTCGTTCCTGAAGTACCGTTCTAGGAGGCCCCATGGCTGTGTTCTTCACCTGGCTCCTGCTGCTCTTCGGAGTGGGCTCGCCCGCGCCCTGTGGGGACACCATCACGGTCGACTCGGACACCTGCGAGACGGTCGAACCGCCCGCGCCGTTCATCAACTTCACCAACGACATCAGCAACGGGATCTGAGATGGCTGGACTGAGGGATCAGATCCGCCAGCTCACCTCGGACCGGAGGAGCCCGGAAGCCCGGGCGCTCTACGGGACGCTGGCGAAGTACGTGGAGCGGCGCACGCACAACGTCGTGCGCCACGCAGCGAGCGACCTGCTGGCCACCAGTGAAGTCGAGGAGGTCGTCGCCGACGTCCTGCTCCAGCTGGTGACCGGGGCCCTGCTCCAGTTCCGTGGGGACTCGGTGGGCGAGCTGATGGCCTTCGTGCGCACGGTCACCGACCGTCGGCTGTGGCGGGTCATCAAGAAGCGCATCAAGAACAAGCGCATGCTGGAGGCGCTCCCGAACGAGGGTGCCCTGTACGAGGCGGCCGCGCTCCGCCCCGACCAGCTGGTGCGCATCGTGCCGGACCTGCCGCTGTCCGAAGCGGACGAGGCCTACCTGACCGCCCTGCTCGAGGCCGGAAGCAAGGCCGAGCTCGCCCGTCAGCGCAGCCTCTCCCGCGCCGCCGTCACCCAGCGCGTCCAGCGCATCCAGAAGCGCATCGCGTCGCTGGAGCCGAAGGACCAGATGGCCGTGGATGCGTGGCTGGAGCACACGGCGAGACAGGTGCTGGAGAGACAGGCTTAGACGCCGAGTCTCGTGAATCGTGGACGCCGCGCCTGGAAGTCGGGGGCGGCGTCACGTGGTGGTGGATGCGGTCTTGCGAGAGGTCGCGTGGCTTCGAGCGGGGGAGTGGAAGGGCGGTCTCTGGTCGCTGGTCTCTGGGGCCCTCTGCGAGCGGGGGCCTGCTGGCGATGCACACGGCAGCTCCAACGCCGCGACTCGTCGCGCCCGAAGCGGGGCGTTCCCGCGCGGCCGCAGGCCGACCAGCATCCGCCCGCAGCTCCAACTCCGAACGGCTGCACCAAGGCGTTCTCCCCCCAACGGTGCCGTGGGCCCAGAGACCAGGGACCAGAGACCAGGGACCGCCCCGCCACGAACGCTACCCTGCACAAAGCACCTCGACCCTCGCGCCAGCTGACTGCCGGGAGGGACGTCGACCGCACCTCACCCCGGCAGCTTCCACGCCTCCAGGTCCCCCAGCGGCAGCGGCTCCTGGGCGTCGTAGCGGACCTCGAGCACCTCCACCGTGCGCTCGCCGCCCGGGGCCTTGTAGGTGACCTCGTCGCCCTCCTCCTTGCCCATCAGGGCGCGGCCGATCGGGCTCTTCCACGACAGGATGCCGCGGTCCACGTCCACCTCGTCCTCGCCGTACATGCGGAAGGTGCGCTCGCGGCCCTCCTCGTCGGCGATGACCACGGTGGCGCCGAAGATGACCGTGCCGTTTGCCCGGGCCTCCTGCGCCGCCGGATCCACCTCCACGACGTGATCGAGCCGGCCGATGAGAAAGCGCATCCGACGGTCGATCTCGCGCAGGCGCTTCTTGCCGTAGATGTACTCGGCGTTCTCCGAACGATCCCCGAGGCTCGCGGCGTAGGAGACCTCGGCGGTGATCTTGGGGCGCTCGACCTTCTGCAGCCACTCGATCTCGCGCAGGAGCTTCTGCAGGCCACGCTTGGTGATGACGTTCTGTCGGCTCATGGCCACCTCGGGCAGGGGCCGCGCGCAGCGGCTACACTCGAAAGACCGGCGGGCTTAACCGGCGGGGAGGCTCCATGGGCAAGTCTCGACACCTCGGCCGCGGCAGCATCCTGCATCCCGCCAACCAGACCACGAAGAAGCGCGCCGGGTCGGCATTCGCGGACCGGGTCGGGGTCAGCACGGGCGGCCACAGCACCACGGTGCGGGCCGCGCCCCGGCAGAGAGGGCGGCTGGTCATGGCCGACGGTCCCGAGTGCCGCGGCGTCACCGTGAGCCGCATGGACGAGCCCGAGGACACCGGCCTCACCAAGGCGGGGCGCTTCCGCGTGGACAAGTGAGCGGCGTGCGAACGGCCCTCCGCCCGCTCCTGCTCGCGATTCCGCTTGTCCTCGTCGCCGGGGGCCCGCACGACGCGTCGAACGATCCGACCGTGGACGGTGCCCGGCCGGCGGGTGGCACCCCGGCCGATGTGCACTCCGACCTGCCCTGGCTCCCGATCGACGGTCCATGGGCCAGCGTGCGCCTGCGCGACGGTGTGGACCCGGACTCCCTGGGCGCCCTGCTGGCTCGCGGTCGACCGCTCCGCTCGGCGCCGATCTGGCGGGTGCCGACCGAGGACCTGCCCGCGCTGGTCGCTCACCCCGCGGTGGCGCAGGTGTGGGGCCTCGGCGCAGCCCCTCCCCCGCCGGACGACATCCCGCCTGTGACGCCCGACTTCGACGAGCCACCCACCTGGCGCGACCAGCGCCGCCTGCGACCTCTGGGCTGGTGGCCGGGGGGACTCGGCGAGGGGATCCTGGTGGTGGACGTCGAGTACGACTTCGACCCCAGCCACGAGGACCTGGCGAACAACCCGCCCGCGCTGCTCGCGGGGGTCGGGCTGCGCAACTACGTCGGCCACGGCAACGCCTGCCTCGGACTCGTGGGGGCCAGCGACGACGGGTACGGGATCACCGGCGGCGCCCCGCTCGCCTCGCTGGCGGTCGTGCACCCGACCCCGGACGAGGAGACCTGGGACCCGGCCTGGGCGATCGAGCAGGCCCTGGAGCACCTCGAACCCGGCGACGTGCTGCTCATCGAGCAGCAATACCCGACCGGCAAGGGCCTGGGTCCGATCACGTCCGAGCCCGGGGCGTGGGAGGCGGTGCGCGCTGCGGTGGACGCCGGGATCCACGTGATCGAGCCGGCCGGAAACCGGGGGGTCGACCTCGATGATCCCGACTTCGACGGCTGGTTCTCGCGCGGGAACGACTCGGGGAGCATCATGGTCGGCGGGGTCGAGGACGGCGCGTGGAACGGGCAGAGCGGCTTCGGGACCCGGGTGGACCTGCACGCGGACACGGGCGGCGAGCACGCACCCGGATGGACCCAGATGAGCGACGCGTTCTTTCCTGACGCTGACCCGAGGCAGGCCTACACCGCCCGCTTCGGCGGCACGTCGTCGGCGTCGGCACAGGTCGCAAGCCTCGTCGCTGCCGTGCAAGGCGTGGCGTTCGAGCTCCACGGCGAGCCGATCGGCCCTGCGGAGCTGAGATCCTGGCTCGTCGCGACGGGAGAGCCTCAGGAACCCACGTCCGCAGCCGAACATCCAGTAGGCGTGGGGCCAGATGCACAACGTGCCGTCCGGGCGTGGCTCGCCTGGTAGACACAAGCTGCAACGGGCTCGTCGCTTGCGGATGCACCCCGAACCCGTGACGAAGCCCTGTGTCCCTGCCCG
>CALATR010000202.1 GCA_937891875.1 uncultured Pseudomonadota bacterium
ACGACGCGTCCAAGGTGCACGGCGGCCGCCTCACCCGCACCGATCTCGCCGCCACCATCGACCGCATGCTGCCGATGACCCCCGACGAGCGCCGCGAGGCCACCCCCGCCGCCCCCGATCGCGCCGACTATCTGCTCGCCGGCGCCCTCATCCTCGACCGCGTCCTCGGCCTCGCCCGCCGCCCGTCCCTGGTCGTCAGCGACCGCGGCCTGCGCTTCGGTGTGCTCGCGGAGGAGTGAGCGCCGAGAGGTGAGCACCGGCTCTTGCCCCGGCTCCGCCACCGGTTACAGCGGCCGGCACCGCGGGAATAGCTCAGTTGGTAGAGCACGAGCTTCCCAAGCTCGGGGTCGCGGGTTCGAATCCCGTTTCCCGCTTGAAGCCGGAGGTCGCAAGGCCTCCGGCTTCTTCGTGGATCGATCGGGAGAGTCAGGCGCGCACCGGGTCGTCTGGCCCAGGTCGCGTAGCTTCGAGCGGGGGAGTGGAGGGACGGTCTCGCGGTCTGACCTGAGGTGGAGGTCTCGCGCGACGTCGCGTTTCTGCGAGCGGGGGAGTGGAGGCCCGGTCTCCAGTCTCCAGTCTCCAGTCTCCAGTCCTACGGCAGCGGAACCACCGCGATCGACGCGGTGCAGCCCAAGAACGAAGCCACCGCGCGCGACGGCACGGCATGCATTCCAGAGGCGCTGGGATTGCAACCGACTCCGCTGGCCTCGACCCCTCCCTGGCCGGCCGAAGCTGGAGACTGGAGACTGGAGACCGCCCCTCCCCTCCCTCGCTGGAAGTCACGCGAACTCACGCCAGACCTGGCTGGCCCGCCCCTCGCCGGAAGCCACGCGACCTCACGCCAGACGGCGCTGTCTCCTCACCACGCCCGATCCCCCCTCCCCAGCAGCCGCAGCTCCTCGTCCGCCAGCGCGACCTCGTAGGCCTCTCCTCCAGGCGTCACCCGGATCAGCAGGTAGCGCACCGCCTCGTGGTCCTGGGGGGGCAGGCGGGTGGACATGGGGGCGACCGCGTGGTTGCGGATGCGCAGCCACAGGCCGTCCGTGGGGCGCTCGGTGGTTCGGGTGGCGGCGGTGACGCGGCCCTCCGGGTCGACCGTGAGCTCGAGGTAGCCGTGGTCCTCGGTGCGCACGCGCCAGCTCTCGCCCATGACCGCGCTGGAGACGGGCTCTCGCAGGTGCAGGTTGATGAGGTCGCTGTCGTCGCCGCCCAGGTGCTCGACCGGCAGGTAGACCGGCGTGCCCTGCATGCGGTCGAGCTCGAGGTAGCCGGCGAGGCCGAGGGTGGCGCCCACGCTGACCAGGGTGGCGAGGGCTGCGAGGAGGCGTCCGATCATGCGGCCACCTCCGCGGGGTCTTCGTCCACCTTCACGGCAGAGCGCAGGTAGAACCGGAGGACCAGGAGGATGACCCCCGAGCCGATCAGGGCGAGCGCCTTGAGTCCGACCGGCCACTCGAACGCGGTGTAGGCCCACGAGCCGTAGGCGACGAGCGCGATGATGGAGGCGACCAGCACGGGCAGGTGGCGGGCGAGGAGCGCCAGCAGCATGAAGGCGAGGGCGACCGCGAGTCCGGGCATGGACAGGCCGACCGCGGCCAGCAGGATGGCCCCGAGCAGGCCGACGATCCAGTCGACCGGCCGCGCGTCGACCCGGGCGAGGGTCCACGCGGTCACGCCCAGCGCCAGGGTGCCGGACGCCACGCCGACGACCAGGATCCAGCCCTCCTCGGCCCAGCCGGTCCAGAAGCGCGCCATGCCGCCCAGCGCGTAGAGCACGAAGCCGAGGCCGATGGGGCCGAGGATCTCGCGCAGGGGCGTGCCGGCGAACACCGGGCGGGCGGCGAGGGAGGCGGCGCCCAGGGCGACCGCGAGGCCGGTGACGACGTCGCGGACCGGCCACAGGTCGAGGTCGAAGGAGATGGCGGAGAGGCAGACGCAGACGATGATGACGCCGAGGGTGCGGTGCCAGCGGTCGGGGTAGACCAGCAGCAGGAACAGCTCGAGCACGCCCATGATGGCGGCGACGATCGACATCTCGCCGGGGCCACCGGGACCGTTCATGCCGATGAACATGACGAGGCCCAGCAACAGCAGCTGCTTGCCGGCGATCATGCCGGCGAAGAGCAGCGGGTCGAGCCAGTCGCCCATGCGTTCGGTGCGGGCGATGCGAGCGATGACCGCGGCCACCGTGATGAGCACGCCGGGCAGGACGAAGGCGACCGCCGACGACAGCGCGCCGAGGGGGGCGCAGGTGCAGGAGAGCACGTTGCCGGCGAACAATCCGCCGATGAACAGCGCGCCCTTCACGTACCAGGGCACCGGCACCGGCAGGGCGCGCGCCCCCTCGACGATCGCGTCCTCGTCGATGGGCTCGGTGAGATCGCCCTCGGTCTTCAGGTGGGTCAGCACCGCGCCGAGATCGGGCCACCAGATCATGCGCCCACCTCCGCGACCGGGTCGTCAGCGGCGGGCTCGTCGTCGTCCTTGGGGAGCTGGCGGCGCCAGCCCCACAACAGCCAGCCCGCCGAGGCGGCCAGCTGCACGATGACGAACAGGCCGATGGGCAGGGTGGCGAAGATGGCGAGCACCTCCACCTGGTCGATGAACTCGACGAGCACGCGCACACAGGCGGTGGTCGTCAGCACGATGAGGGTGAGCAGCTGGATGGCGACCGGGAACGGGCCCCAGCGCTTGAGCAGGAAGCCCGCGTGCACGACCAGGCCGATGACGACGTAGAGCACGGTGCCGATGGGGTCGATGACCGAGAAGAGCTCGGTGTCGTCCCACAGGTGCAGGGTGACGACCTCCATCGGCCACCAGGTGATCAGGATCAGGGCGGGAGCGAGCAGCACCTGGCGCACCCAGACCCGGGTGCCCCTCAGGCCGGCGAGGGCAGCGGCGCCCAGCGCAGCCCAGGAGAGGGCGTGCACCCCGGCAAACCCGCCGATGACGAGGTCGTAGAGGAAGGGCGCGTCGTCGGGCGCGATCGAGGAGAGCATGGAGCCCAGGGTGACGTCGACCGCGATGACCACGCCGATCCAGGCGATGTCCATGCGCGACGCCAGGGCCCAGAACGCCGACAGGCCGGCCCACAGCGCGAACAGCGGCCAGGCGTCCCCGTTGGTGGGAAAGGCGAGCCCGACGGCCAGGAGCGCGCCCAGGGTGAGCGGGATTCCGGCGGTGGCAAGCACCCTTCCGGTCAGGCCCTTCGTGCCGGCGACCAGCGTCGCCAGGCCGCACACGAGCACCGGGGCGACGCCGACGAGCACCTTGGAGAACCGCCCCAGCTCGGACCAGTTGAAGGCGACGACGTAGAGCACGCCGGACACGATGAGGGTGATCCCGAGGACCAGCGCCAGGGGATCGAGGATCTGGCGCCAGGTCGCGGGTGGCAGCGGACGGGCGATCCACCACGCCGCCTCCCGGTGCGCCTCCACGGGGAGCGCACCGCTGCGGCGCAGGGCCTGCAGCAGATCGGGTGTCGCCGCGCGCTGTCGGGGATCGCTCACACCACCTCCGACGGGACCCTACCCGAAGGGCGGGGTGCAGAGGTGACAGGTGATTGCCGCGCGGAACTGTCGGCCAGCTACCTGCGGGGCGACCACACCGGCTGGGTGTAGCCCCCGCCGTTTGTGAGCTGCACCTGGTGGCGGCCGTTCGACGTGGCCAGCCAGATCTCCGAGGTGCCGGAGCGGGTGCTGCTGAACACCAGGTAGCGGCCGTCGGGACTCCACGAGGGGTCCTCGTTGTCGCCCATGTTCTGGGTGATCCGCGCGGTGCGTCCGGTGTCCAGGTTCGCCACGAAGACGTCGAAGCGAGGATCGCGGCCGACAAATGCGATGTGGCGGCCGTCGGGGGACCACACCGGGTCGGTGTTGAAGGTGCCCTGGCGGCTGATCCGCTGGGCGGCGCCGCCGGTGGCCGGCATGACGAAGATCTGGCTGCCGCCGCTGCGCTCGCTCGAGAATGCGATCCGGCTGCCGTCGGGGCTCCAGGCGGGTCCCACGTCGATGCCGCCGCCGGTGGTCAGGCGGTTGAGCACCTTGCCGGTGCGCGCGTCGAGCACGTAGATGTCGGCGTCGCCGTTCTTGGAGCGGGACAGGGCGACCTTGTTGCCGTCGGGCGACCACGCCGCACCGATGTTGATGCCGGGGGAGGCGGACAGGACCCGGGTGCGGCCGGTGGCCAGCTCCTTGACGTAGACGTCGGGATTGTCGCGCTTGTAGCTGGTCCAGGCGATCTGCCCGCCCGTGGGCGACCACGACGGCGACAGGTTGATGCTGCCGTTGCGGGTCACGTGCACGAGGCCCTGGCCGTCGATGTCGAAGACCACGATCTCCTTGTTGCCCCGGTGGCGGACCGCGGCGATCTTGCTGCCGAAGAAGCCGGCGTCACCGGTGAGGGCCAGCAGGATCTCCCGGGCGATCGCGTGGCCGAGCGCCCGCTCCTGGCCGGGACGACCGTTGAAGCGCCGCGCGGCCAGCTTGTTGCCCGAGTTGACGTCGTAGATCCAGACCTCGGCGGCCATGCCGGACGGCCCGTCGTTCACCGCGATCTTGGCCAGGCCCGACGCGCGCAGGGTGCGCCAGTCCTGGAAGTCGAAGGTGCCCTCCGCGACGCCGCCGCTGTCGATGGTGGCGGCCGGGTCGATGATCTTGAAGTTGCCGGTGAGCTCGAGGTCGCGCTCGACCACCGCCCAGATCTCCCGCGCCTTGCTGGAGTTGCCCTGGGCGTAGGGCAGCCCGAGGGGCCACGACTTGTCGCCCGCGCCGATGGTCACGAGGATGGGCCCCGAGGGCTCCTCGGCGACGGCCGGCGTGCTCAAGAGCGTCATCGCCGCGAAGACGGCCAGCAAGGCTGCAAAGAAGGCGCGATGCAAGGCGTTCACTCCACCGTGAGGTTGAACACGAATCCCTGCCGGAAGAGGTCCTGCAGGTGGGCGGGGGGCGGCGGGAACCGACCGACCGACTCTACTGCGCGCTCGGCCGCGCCGTCCCAGCTTGCATTGCCGCTGCGTGTCACCCAGCTCCACGACTGCACCTCTCCGGTATCGACGTCGAAGCGCACGCGGATCTTCGCGGAGAAGGGCGGGTCGGCGTTGCGGAGCTGGGGCAGCGGGTTGAAGTTCTCGTAGACCTGCTTGCGGCAGCGGTCGATGTAGCGGGCCGCCTCGGGGTCGCTGATCCCGTTGCCACCGAGGTTGATCCGATCGCTGGTGGTCGAGTCCGGGTCGCCCGCCTGGTTGTTCTCGGTGCCCAGCTGGGAGTCGAGCATGGCCTGGCGGAGCAGGTCGCGCTTCCGCTTCTCCGCGTCCTGATCCTGCTGGGTGTTGGTCGGATCGCCCTTCACCTCCTCGGCGTCCTCGGTCTTGAACTCGAGGTCGCTGGGGTTGGGGACTTCCTCGGCCTCTGCGGTGCCCTGGTCGGCGGCGCCGGCGTCCTCGACCGGGTCGGGAGCCTCGAGATCGGTGGGCGCCTCGGGCTGGGCGGTGTGGGTCGCCATCTGGGTCATGGCCGCGTCGATGTGGGCCTCGGAGATGAGCGACACCTCGATGGTCTCGAAGTCCTGGGGCGGCGGCGCGAACATGCCGAACAGCGCAGGGATCAGGTAGAACGCCGTGAACAGAACGATGTGCCCGAGGGCGGCGAGCACGGCCAGGCCCGCGAGGGCGAGCAGCTCGCCCATCACCTCGTCCCGTCCGAACGCGTTGCTCGCGTGGGTGGTCGCCATCAGTCCTCCTGTCCGGGGCCCGACTCGTCTTCCTCCAGGTTCCCTGGATTGGACACGAGGCCGACCTTCGGCATTCCCGCCTGCTTGAGCGCCGCCATGGCGCGCATGACGTAGCGATACTCGATCCCGCCGTCAGCCTTCACGAACACCGCCTGGCCGGGGTTCTCGGCGGCGATGGCCTTGAGCTTGGGCGGGAGCTCGGCGAAGGGGACCTCGTTGTCGTTGAGGTAGTGCTTGAGGTCCTTGTCGATCGAGAGCACCAGCTGATCCTCGGACTGCTCCATGACCGTCGCGCTGGCCTTGGGCAGGTCGATCTCGACACCCTGGTTCATCATCGGTGCCGTGATCATGAAGATGATCAGCAGCACCAGCATGACGTCGACGAGTGGGGTGACGTTGATGTCCCCCATCGCTCCGTTGCCGCCGCCTCCGCTGCTCATGCCCATCCGATCACCTCAGGCGGCGCTTGACGATGTTGAGGAAGTCCGCGGAGAAGTTGTCCATCTCCGTGTGCAGCACCCGCAGGCGGGCGTTGAAGTAGTTGTACGCCATGACCGCCGGGATGGCGGCGACGAGGCCGACCGCGGTGGCGATGAGGGCGTGGGCGATGTCCGGGCCGACGACCTGGATGGTGGCGGCCTCGGCCTCGCCGAGCTTGTTGAACGCCTGCAGGATGCCCCAGACGGTGCCGAACAGGCCGATGAAGGGGGCGGTCGAGCCGGTGGTCGCGAGGAACGTGGTCCAGCGCTCGAGGGAGGTCATCTGGGACTGGGCGGTCCGCCGCAGGGTGCGCTCGAGGTTGTCCGCAGCGCCCTCCTGGTTGCCTGCCTTGGTGACCCGAACGAGCTCCTGGTAGCCGGACTTGAAGACGAGGGCGACGGGAGAAGGGCCGTAGGAAGCCAGGTTCTCGTAGACCTCGTCCAGGCGCTTGGCCTTGAAGAAGGCGTCGAGGAAGCGCGACGAGCGGTTCGTCGCCAGCAGGATCTGCACGCCCTTGAGCAGGATGATCGCCCAGCAGACGATGCTCATGAGCACGAGCAGCAGCAGCACGCCGATGACGATCGGTCCGCCGCCGAGCAGGAGCTCGAACAGGTCCATGTCACCGGTCGCGGCGGGCACGGGGTTGACGAGCCAGGCCTCGACGAGGACTTCCACGGATGCTCCAGGGGGGGGCGGCGGGGAGCCGCGTGGGGGGAGGGGAGGAACGCAGGAGGGGATCGTGGGCGATTCTTCACGTGCAGGGCCCCATCGTGCAACGTCTCCTTTGTCTCACCGCGTCCCGACCGTGCGCTCGGCGGGTCCGGGCAATAGCCAATGGCCATGGCTTCCATCCGAGACTCGGTGACGGACGCGGTCGCAGAAGCGGCGCGCAAGGTCGACAGCGGCAGCATTCGCGCGCTGTATGCCGCGGTGTCCGTCCCGGTGGAGCGCGAGCGCGAGCGCCTGCGACGGACCCGGCGTCCCTTCGTCGACCCGGCGTCGTCCGAGGCGACCGATCCGGGGGCGGTCGCACGCACGGCGCGGCGCGTCATCGACCAGGCGATGTTCAAGGCGAGCGCGGTCGGCGGGGTCGCGGGACTCGGCGGCCTGGCCACGGTGCCCCCCGAGGTGGTCGCGACCCTCGTGAGCGTCGTGCGCCTCGCCCAGCGCCTGGCCATCGTCTACGGCTTCGACCCCGCCACGGATCGCGGGCAGATGGCGCTGCAGCAGGCGCTCTCCGCGGGGCTCGGCGTGGACCTGCCCGACGGGGGTCCGTTGGGACTGTCGGCGTCCGACCTGCCGAAGGTGCTGCTCGGCTCGGTGCCGACCGAGGTCGACGCGGCCATGACCCGCCAGCTGGTGCGGCAGTCCGCCTGGATGGTGGTCGGCAGCATCGCGCGCTTCGTGCCCGGTCTGGCCGTCGGCGCCGGGGTGGTGCGGTCGCGGTCGCGGATGCGTGAGGTCGGGGAGAAGATGCGCGAGGCCCTGGAGCGGCTGGCGGGCCTGCCGGCGGGAGCGCCCGGGGCCGACATCGTCGAGGCGGTCGAGGTCCGTTGAGCGCGCGGGAGTCCGACGATCCGGACGAGACCCCGCTCGGCGTGCACGACCTGCGCGTGGTGGTGGCGCTGGGGCGGGAGCGGCTGGCGGGCCTGCTCACGAGCCAGGAGGAGGCCGTCTGCGACCGAATCATGGCCCTGTCGGGTCCACCCGCGGCGCTGTTTGCCCGGCTCTCTGCGCGGACGCGGACGGCGGTGGCGGTGGACGCGCTGGACCTGGCGGACGTGCCCGACGCCCACGCCGCCGTGGACGCCCTGGTCGCCGAGGGGCTGCTGGCGGAGGGGGCGCGCTGGGACGAGCGGCTGGTCCTGGCGACGGTGCCGGTGCTCAAGGCGTGGTGTGCGGCCCGGGACCTGCCCGGGTCCGGCCGGCGCGCAGATCTGGTCGCCCGGCTGCTTCCGGCGCGACCGGTTCCCGCGGCCGAGCGGATCGTCCGTCGACCCCACGTAGCTCTGGTCCGGCGACTCGAGCGTGCGGCGCTGATGGACAAGCGGGCGGATCGCGGTCGGCTGGTGGCGGAGCGCCTGGGGCACGTGCGCTTTGCCGAGTACACCCCGACGGGCGGGGCGGTGCTCTACCGCGATCGGGCGCACTTGCTGGCCTGGGAAGCACTCTTTGCGGAAGGGGAGGGGGTGCGCCCGGCGCGTGCGGTGCTGGGCCTGCAGGCCGGTCATGCGGAGGCCCCCGGGCGTCTGTCGCTGCGGCGGCGGCTGACCGGTGTGGTGGTCGAGCACGCGCATCAGCTCCGCCGGGGAGGGGAGCCTGCCGAGGCGCGCGCCTGGCTCGACGCGTTGCGGATCGTCGGGGCGGGGGAGCACGCCCTGGCCCGGGCGCGGTGCCTGGAGGACGACGGTGAGGTGGGGCGGGCGTTCGAAGTCCTGCAGGCGGGCCTCGACACAAGCGACGGGGCCGATCGCCTCGCGCTGCACCGCACGGGCAGGCGGCTGGGCCGTGCGCTGCACCGGGCCTGGATCCCCGATCCTCCCTTGCGCAAGGCACCTCGGCGCAGCCTGGCGCTGGAGCCGGGAGACGCCCGCCACCGCCCCACCTGGCGGGTCGACGGGGCCGATCGCTTCGTCGAGGACGCGGTCGCCCGGGTGATCGCCGGGGCGGGTCGCCAGGTGCTGCGCGCCGAGGGGGGGATCCTGCGCGCGCTCTTCGTGCACCTCTTCGCCGACGCCCTGCTGGCCCCGGTCGCCGGCCAGCTCCCCGTCCCCCGCCTTCCCGGGCCCCTGGACCTCGGTCGACCGGCCTTCGCCGCGCGCCGGCCTGGGCTCGTGTTTGCCGCCCTGGACGCGATCGCGCGGGGTGAGGCCGAGGCGCGGATCGCCGCTGCGGTGGGCGCGCTCGACGGGGTCCGGCTCGCCGGGG
>CALATR010000203.1 GCA_937891875.1 uncultured Pseudomonadota bacterium
ACGGAGTGGAGGTGATGTCGGACACGCCGCCGACCAGGTCGCGCACGCCGTAGGGCGACACGTCGCCGGGCCAGGTGCCGACGGGGAAGTCCGTGGGCTGCTGGGCCGAGCCCTCGATGTAGGCCAGGGCGGGATCCAGGTGGCGGCCCCACGGAAGTCGGCGCCCGTCCGTGCCCCGAGCGGCCTTCTCCCACTCCACCTCGGTGGGCAGCCGCCAGTCCTTGCCGTCGTGCTCGCGGCGCCAGGCCAGGTAGTCGAGCACGTCGGACAGCGACAGCTTCTGCACCGGGCTTCGGGCGACCTCCTCGGGCAGCTCGCCCTCGATCAGGTCCAGCTGCTGACGCTGCTGGGCGATCCCCTGCAGGTGCACGCCGCGATCGCGCACGTCATCGACCATGCCGTGCTTGACGAGGTCGCGCAGGTAGGTCTGCCACTCACCGATGGTCACCGGGAAGCGGGAGATGACGAAGCCCTCGACCCAGGCGCGGCGGCGGGGGAGCGCGTGGGCCCCGTCACGACCGCCCAGCACGGCCCAGCCCGCCGGCACGAAGATCTCGTCGGGGCCGAGGTCGGCCTGGGAGGGCAGGGGGACCGCTCGCCGCATGCCCGACATCGGCGCGTTCTCCCAGTGCTCCTCGCGGCGCAGGCTCACCGGCAGGCGCACCGTGGCCGTGCCCGACGCGGTCAGCTCGACCAGCCAGGATCCCCGACCCAGAGGCACGCGCTCGATCGGCGTTCGACCCAGATCCTCGACGAACACGGGGTGCAGCACCCGACCGCGCTCCTCCCAGCGATAGAGCTTGACCAGCGCCCCCGGCGGCTCGGTCTGCAGGCTGATCGTGCCGGTGCCTTCGAGGAAGCTGGCGTGGGTGCCGTCATCGAGCTCGCGCAGCCAGGCCTCGCGCTCGTGCGCCGCCGCCCGGTCCCGCGACTCCTCGGCCTCGACGAGCAGCTCGCGCTGGATCTCGGCGAGGGCGGATCGGGCCTCGGGCAGGCCGGGCGAGATCGTCAGCGCCGACCACAGCCGCTCCTCCACCTCGGCGCGCTGTCGGGCGAGGGCGACCCGCTTCTCCTCGGCCATGGACAGCAGGTGCCAGCCGGTCTCCTTCGCCGAGATCGGTGCTTCGACCGGCAGGACGTGCAGGGTCGAGTCCGCCGCCGACTCCAGGGCCTCGGCACTCGCCCGCAGGCGATCGAGGTCGGGCCGCAGGGCGCGGGCCTGGTTGACCAGATCGAGCGCCTCGTCCCGTCGCGCATCCTCGGCGAGCCAGGCGAGCATCGCCGCGCCGAGCTCCCCGGCGTCGGCAAATCGCTCCTCGGGCTCGCGGGCGAGGCAGCGATCGAGCAGGGGCCGCAGGCCGCCGGGAAGCGGCGGAGCTCCAGGCCCGCGGGCCTTGTCGATGGGGGGCGGACCGGACACGCGCAGCTTCTGCACGATGGTGGTCGGCTCGTCCGAGAATGGCGGTTTGCCCGACAAGATGTGGTAGAGCACCGAGCCGAGTGCGTACACGTCCGCCCGGGCGTCCAGCACGGCCCGGCGGCCCCAGGCCTGCTCCGGGGACATGTACGCGGGGGTGCCGACCACGTTGCCCGCGGCGGTGCGGTGGTCGCTGGGCAGGGCCTCCACGCTGGCCCGGTCGGCGGCCAGATCGAAGTCCGGACCGCAGGCGATCCCCCAGTCCATCACCTTCACGTCGCCGTGGGGGCCGACCATGATGTTCCGCGGCTTGAGGTCGCGGTGCACGATGCCCTGGGCGTGGGCGTAGCCGACCGCCTCGCAGACCTGGGCGAACGCCCGCAGCAGGCGCCGCAGGGTCCAGCCGTCGCGGCTGGCGCGCCAGGTGTGGGGCCCGCGGGCGGCGTGCACGGCGTCGATGACGTCGCGCAGGGTCCGCCCCTCGACCAGCTCCATCGTGAACCAGACCCGACCGTCTTCGAGCACGCCGGTGTCGAACACCGCGACGATGTTGGGGTGGCGCAGGCGCGCGGTCAGCCGCGCCTCGGCCTCGAACCGCTCCCGCACCGACTCCATCTTCCTGGCCGCCGTGCGCAGCAGCTTCATCGCGACCACGGTGCCGAGCCGGGTGTCGCGGACCCGGCGGACCTCGCCCATGGCACCGCTGCCGAGGAAGCCGAGGTCTACGTAGCGATCGGGCACGGGAAGTCCGACGGGGCCCTTGGCGACCAGCGTCGCCATGCCCCCGCCATCGAACGTGAAGGTCCGGGTCCCGGTGGAATCCTCCGTGGACCCGTGCGGACCTTCATCCCCCTGATCGCGTGATCCCGGCACGGCGGGACGCTACCACGGGGCACGCGCACGCAGGAGGCAGACGTGCAGGTCGCAGTGACGGGATCGACCGGCTTCCTCGGAGGCCACCTCTGCGAGTCGCTGCTGGCCGGCGGACACGGAGTACGGGCCCTCGCACGGTCCCCGGACAAGGCGGCTTGGCTGCAGGACCTGGGCTGCGAGGTGCGACGCGCGGACGTGCTCGACGGGGACGCGCTGCGCCATGCGCTCGACGGGGCCGACGTCCTGGTGGCCAACGCGGCGCTGGGCAGCTGGCAGGGCGACCTCGACGCCATGCAGCGCGTCAACGTCGACGGCGTCGACCTCTCCCTGCGCATGGCGAAGGCAGCCGGCGTCCGACGGGTGGTGCTCATCTCGTCCGTCGCCGTCTACCAGACCCGCCTCTTCACCCCGATGGCCGAGGACGCGCCGGGCACCGATCCCGACAAGCGCAGGTTCGCCTGGCGGGATCTGACGACGGACTGGCGCTACGCCATCACCAAGACCCGCGGCGAACACCTAGCCTGGAAGCTCGCCGACGAGCTCGACCTGGACCTCACCACCGTGCGCCCGGGTCCGGTCTACGGCCCCCGCGACAGCAAGCTCACCGCCCGCCTGGTGAGCGCCCTCGACCGCCGCCTGGTCCTGCTCCCCACCTCCGGCATCCCCCTCGTGCACGCCGGCGACGTCGCCGACGCCGTCACCGCCGCCCTCGCCCACCCCGAGTCCATCGGAAACGCCTACAACCTCGCCGGCCCCCCCAGCAGCCCCGCCGACATGGTCCGCACCCTGCGCGACCTGGCCGGCCGCGGACCGGTGGTCGTGCCGATCCCGGCGCCGGTGAGGGTGTGCTTCGATTGTGGCGCTGCGGAGCGGGATCTGGGGTTTCGCCCGCGGGCGTTGAGGGAGGGGTTGGCGGGGGTGATCTGAGGGGGGCGGGGCTGGATCCGCGAGAGGGGGAGATCGGTGGGAGCGGCGGGAGAACGGTGGGGGCGGGCCGGGCTCCAGTCTCCAGCAACCGTCTTTCGGTCTCACCGCGGTCTATCTTGCTGCGGCGGCCGCTGCTGGCCGGGTGCCCTGGGCCTTCTCGAGGTAGAAGGCCGACATCAGGCTGTTCAGATGCGTCAGCAGCTTTCGCATCACAGCCACCAACGCGACCTTCTTGACCTTCCCTCGGTGGAGCAGGTGGAGGTAGTATTCGCGGATGTGGGGGTTGTGCCTGGTCGCGGACAGTGCCGCCATGTACAGCACTTTCCGCACATCGGACCGGCCACCTTTGATCGCTCGCGGGTTGCTTTTGCGCCCCGAATCGCTGTTCATCGGCGCGACCCCGACGAGTGCTGCGATTTGAGCACGACCGAGCGTGCCGAGCTCTGGCAGGCGGCACGCTAGCGTCGTGGCAGTCACGGTACCGACGCCCTTGACGTCCTCGAGAGTGTCGACCACTTCTTTGAGGTCCCCGGTCTTCTTGACCAGGGCATCGATCTCGGCCTCTACGGCTTGCTTCTCCTTCTTCATCCAGGCGATGTGGCGCCGGATGGTCTCCTGGACGAAGCCAGGCTCGGCCTGCTTCTCCCTTCGCCGCTCGTCGTCGATCATACGGACCATCTGACCTCGGCGACGAACGAGGTCGCGAAGCTCTTCGACGTGCTCGGGCGGGGCCTCCCACAGCGGGGTCTTGAGACCGATGAGGCCCATCTGTGCGAGCAGCTCCGCATCGATGGTGTCCGTCTTGGCCCGCTGAAGACTCATGCGGGCGAAGTGCTTGAACTGGGTAGGCTGAATGCGAATGATCGGGTGCCCCGCGTTGAATACGGACCGAAGCACCAGTCGTTCGTACCCTCCGGTCGCTTCGACGACGACGCGCTCGATAGGCTGGCCATCCAGGGCTCGCAGGAGCTGCCTCATTCCGGCTTCGGAGTTCTCGATGGTCCGCTTGACGTCCCCGTTGGAGAAGGCGACATCGACCTTGTCCTTCGACACGTCGAGGCCGACTCCGATCCGCATTGCCATGACTCGTCTCCCAGGTGAGGTTTGAGTGTCGGGGAGGTCATGCGTGGGCGCATACTTGTGCGTCCGAGCTCCGCCGCCGGCTAGCTATGCGGGCTCTGGCAACCGTTCGCGCTATTGGGCATGACCGGAGGGGACGCGGGTTCAAGCTGGAGAATGGTCTCTAGGACCGAGTCTCAATCGAACTCCGCGCCTCCCCCCGACCTTTGACACCTAGCAGTCCTGGAAGACACAAGTCTCCAGCTTCGGCCGGCCAGGGAGCGGTCGAGCCGCAGAGCGTCGGCTTCAATCCCAGCTCCTCTGGGATTCGCAGGGCCGGCGCACGCGTTGGCTTCGATGCTGGGGTGCACCCGGCCGATCGCGGTGGATCCGCTGCCGTAGGACTGGAGACTGGAGACTGGGGACTGGAGACCGGCCCGCCACTCCCTCGCCCGCGGCAACGCGACCTCTCGCGAGCGGATCTCCGCCCCGCCACTCCCTCGCTCGCAGCGACCCCCGTGCTCCGCTCCGCCTAGTCCCCGCCGAGGTCCGCCTCCTCCCCGTTCCCCTCGATCTCCGGGCCCTTGTCCCGGCCGAACAGCTTGCCGAAGAACCGGGTCGCCTTGACCGCGGGGCCGCCGTGCAGATCGCACTTGCCGGTCGGGATGTCGCCCTCGGGGAACAGCTCGTCCACCGTGTCCTCGCACTCGTCGCGGGCGCGCTTGCCCGACTCCCGGCAGAAGCTGGCCGTCTCCATGCCCGGCGGGACCGGGAAGCGGCCGCCCTGCACCCCGCCGTCCGCCACCATGCGACCCCAGATCGGCAGCGCCGCCCGGCTGCCGCCCAGCCCCAGGGGGGCGCCCTTGTCCCGGCCGACCCACGCGACCACGACATAGTGCGGCGTCACCCCCGCGACCCAGGCGTCCCGACCGTCGTCGGTGGTGCCGGTCTTGCCGCCCACCTCGGCGCCGATCTCGTAGGCGCGGGCGCGGCGCAGGGTGCCGTGGGTGATGACGCCCTGCATGACGCTGGTGGCCTGGGCCGCGGCGCGGGCGCTCGCCAGGGGCTCCGTCTCGGGGGCGAACGCGACGACCCGCTCGCCGCTGGCGGTGGTGATCGCCGTGACCAGTCGCGGCACGCTCGCCTCGCCGCCGCCGGGGAACACCGTGTAGGCGCCAGCGAGCTGCTCCGGGGTCGTGGAGAACGCGCCGAGCGCGGCAGAGGGCAGGTTGGTCGCCTCGGACAGGCCGAGATCGCGCCAGCGGGCCTGGAGCGCGTTGGGTCCGACCTCCTCCGCGACCTTGACCATGGGCACGTTGCGCGACTGCTCGACCGCCCGGCGCAGGGTGATCTCGCCCTCGTACTGGCGATCGGCGTTGCGCGGGGTCCAGGGCTTGCCGTCGATGCGCCGGCTGATGGGCTCGTCCATGACCGTGCTCATGGCGGTGAGCTTCGGGTCGGAGTCCAGGGCTGCCAGCAGCGTCAGGGGCTTGACCGTCGAGCCCGCCTGGCGCCAGCCGTCGGTCGCGCGGTCGAAGGGGGACTCGGCGTAGTCGCGGCTGCCCACGTGGGCGACCACGGCGCCGTCGTCGGCCCGGACCACGATGAGCGCGGCCTGGGCGTCGGCCGCCTCGGGGTGCTCGGCGCGGACCTGGGCGAGGCCGTCGCGCACGGAGCGCTCGGCGGCGCGCTGCAGGTGCGGCTGGATGGTCGTGTGCACCCGATACGCCCCGCGTACGAGCTCGCCGGGGCCGAGGCTGTCCTCGGCCAGCTCCAAGGCGTGGTCGACGGTCCACGGAGCCCGCCGGTCGCCGCGGATGGTGGTGCCGCGCACGTCGAGGGCGCGGTTCTTCGCCGCTGCCACCTCGTCCGCGCTGGCCCACCCCAGGTCCTGCATGCGGGCCAGGGCGAGGTTGCGCCGCTCGAGGGCGGCCTCGGGGTGTCGTACGGGAGAATAGGCGTTCGGGGCGGAGATCACGCCGGCGATCACCGCGGCCTGGTCGAGGCTCAGCTGGTCGGCGGAGGTGCCGAACCAGGCGCGGGCGGCCTGCTCGACGCCGTGCAGGGGCTCGCCGGAGACCTGGCCCAGGTAGACCTCGCCCAGGTACAGCTCGAGGATCCGGTCCTTGCCGAGGCGCTGCTCGAGGGCGGCGGCGAAGAAGGCCTCGCGGACCTTGCGGCGGGCGGTGCGCTCCTGGGAGAGGAAGAGGTTCTTGGCCAGCTGCTGGGTCAGGGTCGAGCCGCCGTGCATGCGCCCGCCGGTGGTGGCGTTGTGCCAGACCGCGCGGATGATGCCGACGGGGTCGACGCCGGAGTGGTCGCGAAAGCGGGCGTCCTCCATGGCGAGCACGGTGGGGGCGACCCAGGGGGACAGATCGCCGAGGGCGACGTCGGTGCGGTGGGTCTCGAGCTCGCCGAGGCGGGCCAGCACGGTGGGCTTGAGCACCAGCGGGTCGGGATCGGTCGAGGCGATGCGCCCGCCGATGATGCGGATGCGCACGCGTCCTTCGGTGACCCGTCCCGGTCCGGGCCAGGCGCCGGTCCAGGCCTCGACGGTGGCGTCGTCTCCGTTGCGCACGATGCGGAACTGGTCGGGCTCGGTCAGGGTGGCGACCTCGGCGTAGCCGGCGAGGAGCAGGTCCGCGGACAGGCCGTCGATGTCCGCGGGCTGCCCGACCTCGAGGCGCATGGGAGCCGACAGCACGTCCGCGGTCTGGGCGCTGCGCGGGGTCGCCATCCACAGGTCGACGTCCGACTCGGCCCGGCGCCACAGGACCCAGCCCGCCGCGACCAGCCCGAGGATGACGCCCACGACGACGAAGCTGGTCTCCAGCGCGAGCCAGGCGAAGAAGCGGCGGACCGGCGAGCCCGTACGGGCCGGCTTCGAGGTCGACGCAGGCGCTGCCTTCTTCGGCCGCGGCTCCTTCCGGCTCGACTTCGAGACCGAGGTGCCGCGCGCCTTGGAGCTCGCCTTCGGGGCCTTCGCCTTGCTGCTCGACTTCGCCTTCGAGCCCGACGTGGAGGCGGACTTGGGCTTGGAGCCCGACGTCTTCGCGCTCGACGACTTCTTCGGCTTGCTCGCCGACTTCGAGCCCTTGGCGGGCTTCTTGGTGGCCATGGGGGAGACCGGGGGGAGCTGTGGAGGGAGGGGGGCGGGGGAGGGGAACCTAACGCCCCGGTCCGGCGTCGGGCATGTCACGTGTCCTTCGGGTGAACCGCGGCTCCGGACGTGTCACCCTGTGCCCCACGGAGGTCCCCATCCTGCTGCTGCTCGCGCTGTTCGCCCGCGCCGAGACCCCGGACGAGCTCGCCGCTCGCGCCTGGGAGGCCCTGCGCCTGGGCCGGGTGGACGAGGCGTACGAGCTGACGAAGCACCAGGCGCGCCACCACCCGTCGCTGGCCGCGGTGCACCTCGCCGCCCTCCAGCGCCGCGACGGGGACCCCTTCGAGGCCTCCCGCTTCTGCGTCGCCATCGTCCCCGACGTCGCTCGCAACTGGTACCACCACACAGAGCTCCTGCGCGGCTGCGGCTGGGAGCTGGTCACCCACCGGGTCAGCCGGCACCGCGCGCTCATGGCGGCCGAGGCGCTGATCGGCGCCGATCCCTACGACAACGACGCCCGCGGCCTGCTGATGGCGGCCCGGGAGATGGACGAGCTGCCCAGCAAGAAGTGGCAGGAGCGCACCGGCGGCACGGTCCGCCAGCGCCGCCGTCGGGACTTCATGTACCTGTACCGCTACCTGCGCCCCGAGG
>CALATR010000204.1 GCA_937891875.1 uncultured Pseudomonadota bacterium
ACAGCAATCCCGTGGCGACGCCATCATCGAGGAACGAGGAGACACCTCTCACGTCCTGACCCCGGATCCGCACAGCTCCTCCGTGGTGAAAGCAGACGTTCGAAGCCCCAATATCCTCTCTGTCGGCCTGACCCCGTCTGGAGCGCTACGCCACCGCCGCCCTCACCGCGGCGACGCACTCGTCGTCGGTGGGGAAGCCGTTCAGGGTCTTCTTCGCGACCACCTCGCCGGCGACGGTGACCTCGAAGATGCCCCTCGCCCCTCGGATCAGCTCGACGTCGACGCCGATCTCCTCCCGCAGTCGGTCCGCCACCCGGGCGGCTCGCGGGAGGTAGTTTCAGGACACGCAGTAGGCGATTTCCACCATGTCGACCTCACAGTCTGGCCACCTCGTGTACCGGACGGCCCCTCTGCACATACACTGTCGCCCTGCCTGGAGGCCATGGTGACCATCTACGAGAGTGAGTACCCGGACGCACAGATCCCCGACGTCTCGGTGACCGACTTCATCCTGCGCCACAGCAAGCGCCTGGCCGACAAGGTCGCGATCATCGACGGGCCGACCGGGCGCACCGTCACCTACGCGCAGCTCGAGGGGCGCATCCGCGCGCTCGCGGGCGGTCTGCAAGCACGCGGGGTGGGGCCGGGCACGACCATCGCGCTGATGTCGCCGAACCTGCCCGAGTTCGCGATCGTCTTCCACGCGGTCGCCCTGGCCGGCGCGACCGTGACCACCCTCAACCCGACGTACGGGGCGGAGGAGCTCGCCTTCCAGCTCAAGGACGCCGGAGCCAGCTGGATCGTCACCATCGGCATGTTCGCCGAGGTCGCCGCCAAGGCCGCGGACGAGGCCGGCGTGGACCACCGGGTCATCATCGGCGACGCGCCGGAGGGCTGGGAGGGACTGGCCGGTCTGTTCGGCGCCCCCCTGGCCGAGCAGGTGAGCGTCGACCCGGCCGAGGACGTGGTCGTGCTGCCGTATTCCTCCGGTACGACCAGCTTTCCCAAGGGGGTCATGCTCACCCACCGCAACCTGGTGGCCAACCTGGTCCAGACCGAGGCCCCCATCAAGATGCTGGAGGACGAGGTCATCTTCGCGGTCCTGCCCTTCTTCCACATCTACGGCATGACCGTGCTGATGAACTTCACCCTGTCGTCCGGCGCCACCATGGTCACGGTCCCGCGCTTCGACATGGTGCAGATGCTGGAGCTGACCCAGGAGCACGGGATCACCCGGCTCTTCCTGGTGCCGCCCATCGTGCTCGGCCTGGCCAAGCACCCCATCGTCGACAACTACGACCTCTCGAGCGTCAAGCAGATCTTCTCCGGCGCGGCCCCCCTCGGCGGAGAGCTGGCCGAGGAGGCGGCGAACCGGGTCGGCTGCACGGTCGCCCAGGGCTACGGCATGACCGAGCTGTCCCCCGTGAGCCATGCCATCCCCGAAGGCGTGGTTCGACCGGGATCCTCGGGCACGCTCCTCCCGAATACCCGCGCCCGGCTCATCGATCCCGAGACCGGCAAGGACGCCGCCGCCGGCGAGGAAGGCGAGCTGTGGGTCGCCGGTCCGCAGGTCATGAAGGGCTACCTCAACAACGCCGAAGCGACCGCGAACACCCTGGACGCGGACGGCTGGCTGCACACCGGCGACATCGCGCGCATCGATCCCGATGGGCACACCTACATCGTCGACCGGCTCAAGGAGCTCATCAAGGTCAAGGGCTTCCAGGTCCCGCCCGCCGAGCTCGAGGCGCTGATCATCCAGCACCCTGCGGTCGCCGATGTCGCTGTCATCGGCATCCCCGACGACGAGGCCGGCGAGCTGCCCAAGGCGTTCGTGGTCAAGAAGCCGGGGGCGGAGGTGAGCGCAGACGCCATCAAGGCCCACGTGGCCGAGCACCTCGCCCGGTACAAGCACCTGCACGAGGTCGAGTTCATGGAGCAGATCCCGAAGTCCGCGTCGGGCAAGATCCTGCGGCGCCTGCTCCGGGACGGCTCGTGACGAACCGGGGCGCCTGACCGGGCGTCCGCTCCCCCACCGGGAGGTCCGTTGATCCTGCTGCTCGATGTGCCCGTGCTGGTGGTGTTGATCCTCGTCACCGTCGGCGCCTTGCTGCTGGTGCACTACGCCAAGGCCACGCCCTGGGTGCTGGTCATGGCCATCGCCGTGCTGGCCACCGGGCTCGCGTTTGGCGCCACCATGTGGATGGGCAGTTTGTTCGCCGGTATGCGCGCGCTGGCCTGGTACCTCTTCTTGGTGTTGCCGGTGCACCTGGGTCTGTACGCCGCCTATGTCCAGGACTGGGAGCGCTGGGTGGCGGGCGTGCTGGCTGGGCTGGCCGTGCTGGTCGGCATCGACGCCTTCTTCATCGAGCCCGCGTGGCTGACCGTGCGCACCGAGCGGGTCGTCAGCGACAAGGTGGACGAGCCGCTCACGATCGCGATCCTCGCCGACATCCAGACCGACCACCCCGGGGCGTACGAGCGGCGAGCCATCCGCCTGGCCCTGGACGCGGACCCGGACCTGGTCCTGCTGCCCGGCGACTACATCCAGCACCCGCACCCCGAGGTCAACCGCCGCCTGCGGGCCGAGCTGCGGGCCATCTTCCGCGAGGAGGGGCTCGCCGCACCGCTGGGCGTCTACGCGGTGCAGGGCAACGTCGACCACCCGCGCGCCTGGGTCGACCTGTTCGACGGTCTGCCAGTGCAGGCCGACGTGCGCACCACCGCGCACCCCGGCGAGCCGGTCTCGGTCACCACGCTCTCCTTCGACGACGGCTTCCACGCAGGCGCGAAGATCGAGGTACAACCTGGCTTCCACGTCGCGATGGCCCACGCGCCCGACTTCGCCCTGGGTCAGGTGGACGCGGACCTCCTGGTCGCCGGCCACACCCACGGCGGGCAGGTGCAG